>CAVYEU010000047.1:0-4847 GCA_963767415.1 uncultured Eubacteriales bacterium | reverse complement strand
GCTACACTTCTTTCTCTTTTGTATTATACGTTTATTATAACATAGAATATAATAATGTACAACACCGTACAACAAAATTATTTCAAAATTTGACAACAAAAAAAATCAGGAAAAGCTTTATTGGTAAGTGTCTCCTGATTTTAAAAGGTTCTATTTTTTAGATTGAAGTGTCGAAAACCCGGAAATGGTAATAATTCGTTTACTGATTTGAATTTACTCATTTTAGCGAATATAACGGGAGAGGTTTCACAACAAAATTAGACTTGCTAGATTTAAAGATATATTTTATAATATTATTTAAGTTCTGATATTTTATATCATAATTTATAATTAAAAAAAGTTATATTTGTATTATTGAAGGGAAGTAATATTGTTATGATCGTTATGCCAAAGTTTGAAGAACCCACCAAGATCCATTCCGATTTTATCACGAAAAACTTTTATAAGATTCCATATCCGCCTAAATTCGAAGGGGGACAAAGCGAGGAGCGCCTATATCATGGACCATTACATTCATCACGTGCATGTATTTTAGTATCTATATTTGCAAACCTTTTTAGAAAATATCAAGATTCTCAATCACTATCTCTCTCATCAGATGATTTGAAATTTGTCGAGATTGCTGCACTTTTTCATGATGCGGGAAGAAAAGATGATGGTTTGGATATGTGGGATGAGGATAGTGGATTAATGTGTTATAATTACCTTATATCTACATTTAATGACAGTAATATATCGGGTGATCAGTTGATAGAACTAAAATCAAAAGCCAAGAGGGCTGCTGAAGCTATTACGAATAAAGATTGGAGTTCTCAAACTGATATATACCATGAACTTGATATAAATACCCAGCCACTTCATTGGGAACCTGTAAGCAAACAAAACAAAGATTTATGGGCTACCCTCGTACATGAAGCAGACTGTTTGGATATATTGAGGATACCGATGAATTTTGAGTGGAGTAAACTAGATTTTTATAGAAGAAATATTGGAACTCTACGGAATCTGTCAGACTTCTTAAATAGTCCTGCAGCTTGCGATTTATCTTACTTAATTGTTGCGCAAAGACGGTTGATACATTTAAGTGGAGAAGGATTAGATAATAGTCTTGACCTTTCTTTAAAAGAAAGCTTTAAAAATGAAGCAAGTTGCCATAATAAATTTTTAAGTTTAATTTATAACCTTGAAGATGAAACCTTTCATATACTTCGATTATTACATAATAATGGTAACCTGATAGCTCCAGAAAATTTGGTAAATTTAGATATAACAAGTATATCTAATTCTCATAATAATAGTTATTTAAATAACCTAATGTGGCAAATAGACAATGGACGAATGCTATTACGGGGATGCCCATTTCCTTACGCTCAAAATGTTCAAGAAGAAAACTATAGTAATTTATCATTATTTGAACAAGAACTCTCAATATGTTTAAGGGAACCTGGAACACCAACAGAATCCTTTACAGATGTCGCTAGATTTGAAGAACTGTTGCGAAATTGCCATGGTAAAAATGCTATAGAAAAGGCTTTGGTTGAGGTATACCCTGATTTAGGTAATTTTTCAAGATCTACTTCTTTACTTTTTAGGGGGTTAAAACCGTTGTATTCATGTGGTTATTTACTAAGAACTGATCCTAGATGTATATTAGAGGTTGATTTCAAAGATGCTATTAGCGGGTTTGGTCAAAAGATCTCCCAAAAATCAATTGATAGAAATACCAATCTTGCAACTTCAGTCACCCTGCAAGAAAAGTTTAAAGATGTTTTCTTAAAATTAAGGAGTAATGGAGCTAATCTTCTGTCTTTTAAAAACAAATATGATGAAAACAAATATGATGAAAATGAATTTATGACTGATATTTATTTAGGACAAAATTTAGAAAATTTTTTAGGAATTTACATTTCTGATGAATCTATTTTTGAAAGTTCATTATTTAATGAAGTTGGAAATAAGTATTATCCACAAAAATTGCACTCTGAACTTATGGCTATTTTTATGCATCAAACTGTTAAAAAATTATACTCAAAGGATGTTCCTATATATGAGTTTTCTTGCTTTAGTAATTTCCCTCGAGAATTTAGATATAATGATCAAAAAATAATTGATCTTTGGACTTCCATGTATAAAAGTTATTTAGAATCTACACTAAATGAAGAAGGTATTGCTCCTAGGTTTACTGAATTTATTGAGGTTAGATATAGCAACCCTAAAAAATTGTACCCTAGTTTATATGTTTATGAAGAAATTGGAATGTTATTTAAATTTTATGATGAAGCATTAAAAGCGCAGGTATCTCAAGATATGGATCAAGTAAGACATGTTTTTGTAAATGCTTTTATTAGTAAAATAAATATTAAAAATAAATATGGAAGTACTATGTTAATAAATGCAATAACATATGGTAAATATCAGACTGCATTAAACCTTATTGATTTAGGTGTTGATATAAATTTATCTGATGTTTTAGGAAAAACACCACTTATATACTCAATTGAGCAAAATAATTATGAACTAGTCAAAATTCTTATTGAGCTCAATGCAGACTTAAATTTATCTGATGTTTTAGGAAAAACACCACTTATATACTCAATTGAGCAAAATAATTATGAACTAGTCAAAATTCTTATTGAGAGCAATGCAGATATAAATATAGCTGATGCTTCAGGAGAAACACCACTAATACATGCAATTAAGCAAAATAATTATGAAATATTTGAACTTATATTTTTCGAAAACAGTATAGATTTAAATAAAGCTGATGCTACAGGAGAAACACCACTAATACATGCAATTAAGCAAAATAATTATGAAATATTTGAACTTATATTTTTCGAAAACGGTATAGATTTAAATAAAGCTGATGATACAGGAGAAACACCACTAATACATGCAATTAAGCGAGGAAACATTGCATTTGTAAATATGTTTACTGATTATTCTATATCAAGTATAAACTTACCTGATAGTTTTGGGCATACACCCTTAGTACATGCAATTATGGAGAATAACTATGATATTGTAAATCTTCTTATAAGCAAGGGTGCTAAATATCAATTAGATGAGGAACTAATAACTTTAATAATGAAATCAGGTAATAAAAAAATAGCAGAGAAATTTGATGTAAGTATAGATAGTGATCTATATGATGGTGTTCTTCATGGAATTTCAAGAAAAAATACATTTTTGCGAAGTGAATTAAAAGAATCAAAATTTGAACCCTCAATAGGTGATGATACAGGGAGACATTCATTAAAATTGATTACAACAAAAAATAATAATAAATATGTACTTAAAATGATAGACAATAAAATTACTACAAGAGAATTACTTTCTAACATATGGTTTAAAATGAATGGATGTAATGTACCAAAAGGACGTATTTTGATTAAAGACGATGGTAATATTTCGTTTGCATCAAAGTTAATAACTGACAAAATTTCGTTTAAAAATAACGATGATCTTTTGCAAAAGTCATTTCCAAGTGATATTGAAGAATTGAAAAATGAGCATGAAAAATATATTGCTTTTGCGAAGCTATCAGCACAGTTGTTATTATTTAGAGATTTCGACGATAAATTCTATAATTTTTATTTTAGTAATAAAGGTATCGGTAAAATTGATAATGAGTTGGTTTTTACTGATCTTAATGTCAAACATCCAAAAATTGAAAATAAAATTTGTAGACAAATATACACTAATTCTATAAAGGTTGATAATTACTTACCAAATCTATTTTTGTCTAAGTTTTTAAAAATAGATTCATGTATTGATCTTACTTCTGATGAAGCAAAAGCTTTAGAACTACAAAGGTTGGAGCAAATCAAGCCTACAAATCCTCAAGATGCTTTTATGTTATTAGCATTCTTAAATGCTGTGGAAGACACCCTCAAAATTCCACAAACAATTGAAGATTATATTTTTAGCGAAAGGATATTAAATGGACAGCAAGAGAAATTTAATCCAACCGCTAAAGAGGATTTTAATACCGAGGTTTTAAGACTTAAAAGGGAATATGATAAAGCAAAAGCAGATATGATGAGCTATATTCTACCCTTAAGCCGAAAGAGGGCTGAATTGGAATCATTATTGAGTGATGATTTAAAGTTGAATTTACAAGATGCAAGAATTGATTATTCGAAAGTTGCAAAAGAACTCACTCAAACAGATTCATGTAGTTTAAGAGATGCTCGAAAACATAAAATGTTACAGAATTTAAGTTTTACAGGTATGATAGCTACAGAAAATGAAGAAAAAGGGGTGCAAGTGAAAACTGATAAATCTCTTGTAAGTGTCCCAAATCAAGTTTTGGGTATGGTTCCAAGTAATGCTTTAAGCAGTGATGTAAGTAGTGCCTCGACGGAGATATTGTCTAGCATAGCTAAAACTAAAGCTTCACTGAGCCCAAATTCATGTTTTAATACAAGCTTATGTACTATTAGTTAAGCTTCCTCTATATAAATACTTTAAACAATTATATTATAGTTACAGTAGATATTAATAATTACAATTTGCAGGAAATATTTATCAATATTTCCTGCAAATTTACTAAAATTTACTAAAATTTACTAGAATTTATAGTATGATTTGTGATAAGATGGAATTATAGGGAAAAATAATATTTTAAGAAATGATTTCTAAAATAGATTTTTTATACTGTCTTTTACCATAATTATCATAATAAAATATGTCGATAACCATAATAAGGAAAAAAATATTTACTTTAATGCTAAAAAAGGAGGCAATATTATGGACATTTCGTCTAATTCTTTCAACAGATAAATATCAGTACAGTAGTCAAGGAATATCAGTGCAGGGAAAGCGAGGGGTTCATCACAAGCATC
>CAVYEU010000046.1:0-3103 GCA_963767415.1 uncultured Eubacteriales bacterium | reverse complement strand
TAAGGGATGCAATTCCTGCTGCCATTGCCGAATGCCCAATATTTGTTTTTACAGACCCTATTGCGCAAAACTGCTTCTTATCTGTATATTTCCTAAATGTATCATTAAGTGCATTAACTTCGATTGGATCTCCTAATTTGGTTCCTGTTCCATGTGCTTCTACATAAGTTATTGATTCAGGATTTATATTACAACGTCTATAAACATCCAACTCAAGCCTTGTTTGTGAACTAGCGCTAGGAGCCGTAATACCATTTGTCTTGCCATCTTGATTTATTCCGGATCCTTTTATTATTCCATAAATATGGTCACCATCTTCGATAGCTTTGTCAATGGATTTTAATGCAACTAAACCAACACCTTCGCTAAAAACAGTTCCATCTGCATCATCGTCAAATGCTTGAACATTTACCACTTGGTGATGTCATCTTTATTTTACTTGTATTTATATGAAAGTCAGGAGTTAGCATAATCATTACACCACCTGCTAAGGCCATTTCGCTTTCACCATTTATTATACTTTGACAAGCCAAGTGCACAGCTACTAGAGAGGATGAACATGCAGTATCTATTGAGATGCTTGGCCCTAATAAATTGAGAAAGTATGATATCCTCGAAGCTAGAATAGATGAAGACATACCAGTAAAAACCCCAATCTCATGTTCCAAACCTACTGATTCTAAGTTTTTAAAATAATCAGAAGAGCTAGCTCCTACAAAGACTCCGCATCTCTTTCCTTGTAGTTCAAAAGATGAATATCCCGCATCCTCTAAAGCTTTCCATGATTCCATAAGGAATAATCTTTGCTGAGGATCCATTAATTCTGCTTCTCTTGGGGATATATTGAAAAACAGAGGATCAAATTTATCTATATCATCTAAATATCCACCATACCTACAATAGGTTTTATCGGGCATATCAGGATCAGAATCGTAATAATTATCAATATTCCAACGATTTTTAGGAACTTCAATGATACTATCATTCCCATTTTTTAGGTTGTTCCAAAATTCATCTAAATTATTTGCACCAGGAAACCTTCCGGACATACCAACAATGGCAATATCTTGGACCTTACTTAATTCCTTTATTTTAGGTTCATTTTTTGGAGCTTCAATGTGTTGAGTTGTAGATATAGTATTAATTAATACTGTATTATTTAACAATTTATCTGATTTTGCATGCTGCTTTAAAGATATTTTATTTGGGATAAGATCATTTGCATTATTATTAACCTCAGTATAAATATTAGATATCTTATCACTTTCATGGGCGTAATATGTTTCATCCAAATTATTATTTTGAATTATATATTTAGATAAATTTAAGATGTTTGAACACTCATATATTATTAATGACTCTAAATTCAATCCGTAAAATTTATTAAGTTCTTTTATAAATTCTATTCCAGTAATAGAATCTACTCCCAAATCTTTAAAACTATCATTTATATGAATTTCTATTTCATTAATATGTAAAATAGATGATAAAATATTTGTAATTTCGGCTTGTAATTTATTTATTTCAAAACTTTTTTTCTCTTTGGTTGATAGATTTGAACTTAGTTTAACACTGTTTTCTTTCTCTGAATGTACTTCTAGTTCACGTAATTCTTCATCTTTTATTTCTTTAATAGACTTTGTTTGCAATACAATCTTTCTTTTCTCATTATCAGAAGAATAATTTACTTCGTTTATCCTATCAATCGTATCTGTTTTTTCTAGATTCTCGTTTGGTTTGCTATAATACTTTTCAATACGCTTTATAATCTCAGGTTCATGAAACGTTAGCTCATGCATATTTACTTCATTTTCAATTGCTAAATCAAGTTGCTCTAATAATTTGCAAGATAAACCTTTTTTCAATGTTTCAAGAGATAATCTAGGTTTTTCAGTTAATTGATTTGCTATATTAATAGCTTCCTTTAAAACTTCACTTTGCTTTTTGAAGATAATGGAGGAAACTCCTCTATCTTTTATCTCACTTCCAGTAAGTGATTTGGCAGTAAACATCATTTCAGTCGCTAAACCTCTACCTAGCTTTTCTTCTAGTATAAATGTTGCGCCAAGGCCGGGTGTAAATCCATATTTCATAAAATTAGCACTATAAATAGATTCATTGGCCATAATAACAATGTCTCCAAACAATCCAAAAGCCATACCCCCACCTAAAGAATGTCCTTGCATTGCGGATATTACAGGTACTGCACACTCAAGCAATCCCTTATAAAGGAAAGAATAATCTGTAAAGCTATATTTCCTATTTGCAATATCTATTAACATATCTTGCGTGCCACCCATACAAAATATATTATCGTATCCTGTAAGGATAACTGCTTTTATCTGCTTATTATGGTAAGCTTCGGAGAATTTAGCTATAAGTCCATTAAATAGTCTTTTTGAAATTGTATTTTTATTTTCTTTATCTTGCATAACAATAAGGGCTATAGAATCATGAATTATATTTAAAGAGACTTCATTTCCTGTATAAGGTTCATTTGAATTTATAGCTTCTATGGATTTTAACTTTTGTGGTTTTTGCATTTTGTCTAACTCCTTATTTGGAGATTTAATAGTATTTATTTTATAGCTATCAAACCAATATCTTTCCTTAGTAAATGGGTAAGTTGGTAGCGAAATGCGATTTGCAGTATATTCTTTATGTAGGTTTTCCCAATTAATATTAACTCCTAGCACCCATAATTTTGCTAAATCTATAAGCTTTTGATTTTCAATAAGGTTATTTATAAAATCATTACTTTCATTACTGCAAAACAAAGATTGAAATTTATCTTTATTTGACTTTACGTTTCCTTTGTAAATATTTTCTATATCAGTCTTTCCTTGACTATACTCAAATAAAAGATCCCTTAGAATATTAACGTCAGATGTGACTAAAGAAAGTCTCTCCTCAAAATCTTCTCTACCCATTTGAAGAGTATATGCTACATTTAAAAGTGAGATTTCTTTATTTTCTTCTAAAAACTTAACCAAATATTTAGCATATTCTTTTAACCTTACTTCATTTTTTGCTGATAATACAAATATTTGTGGTTGATTGATAGGACAAGCAGATAAATTCTCTCTTACGTATTCTTCTAATA
>CAVYEU010000045.1:0-11356 GCA_963767415.1 uncultured Eubacteriales bacterium | reverse complement strand
ATGCTATCTGGCGAGATATCGCTGTTTTTAAGGGCCTGTCTTATTACTTCTTTTGTCTATCAAGACTAGGTACTGTTAAACCCATTGTGTGTCCGTTATTATTTACTGCTTATCTAAGAATGACACCAAGTATTTGATCACCATCTTTTATAGTGTTCTCATAGTCTTTTAGCAGAATGAGTCCTGCACCTTCTCCAGAACAATTCCGTTTGCTTTTTCATCAAATACGCGACAGGTACTATCCTCAGATATACTTCTGCTTTGCTAAACCGAATATGATTGTAGGGACTGAGCAAAAGTTCTACGCCCCCTGTTATTGCCATCTCGCATTCACCATTACGAATGCTTTGGCAAGCATGATGTATTGCAACAAGTGAAGATGAACATGCAGTATCTATAGTTTCGGAAACACCATTTAGGTTATAAAAATCTGAGATTCTTGCTGCCATCATATTTTGAATTGTATTTATAATCATATGTTTCATAAGATTTTCAGGAATACTTTCTATATTTCGCTTTGCATAATCACTCTCTGCGCCACCTATAAATACTGAAGTTCTAGTATTTTTTATACTATCTTTGTCATAACCTGCTATTTGTAAAAGATCTTCTGTAAGTTCTAGTAAAATTCGTTGCTGTGGGTCCATAATAATAGCATCTTCATCTGAAATTCCAAAAAATTTTGCATCGAATAAATATGGGTTATCTATAAATCCACCCCATTTTGAGTAGCTCTTATTCCTTGCTTTTTTATCAGTACTAAAATATTCCTGAATATCCCATCTGTCTTTAGGTATTTCGGTTATCAAATTTTTGCCAATCGCAAGATTGTTCCAAAATTCTTCTGGATTATTTGCACCTGGAAATTTACAGGAGATAGATATTATAGCTATTTTTTGTGTGTCTTTACTATATAGATTTTGATGTATACGTGATTTATTAAACCTATAAAAATTGTTATTTATATTATTATTTTCTATAACGATTGGATTAGCTTTATTCGGGATTTTAGGCTCTTCTGACGTATTGCTTTTTGAAATTCCATTTTCAACAATATATGCCGCAAGAGCTTTTGTTGTATTATATTCAGCTATTGATGTTGCTTCGAGAGGCTTACCATAAATCTCTTCAATTTTATTTAACATTTTTATCATCATTATTGAATCTACACCATATTCATCAAATGTATCGTTTATGTCTATGTCAGTTTGTTTTATTTTTAAAAGCTCTGAGCATATTAATATAAGGTCATTTTCTACTTTTTTATGTAAATCTTTCATTTGATCATCATTATTATCGTCAGCTTCTTCAATAAATTTTTTAATGTTAATGGTAGATGACAATTTTGTTTTATTTCCTACTAAAACAGTAACTTGTGCTACTTTTGAAGCTACTGTTCTTTCAAATGCTTTTATACCTTCATTTATTGCAAGCGATTTGGTTCCAAAAGTTTTTTCAAGCATTTTTTCTACTTCTTGATCTACTTTCATGCCTCCGCTCTTCCAAAGTGGCCAATTTATTGATGTTATTCCTTTATTTTGCATCGCAAAATTATCCATAAAGCTATTTGCATAGGCATAATCACACTGCCCTATATTGCCAAATACACTTGATATTGAAGAAAAGCAAACAAAAAAATCATGTTGACTTTTCTTTAGAGAATCATATAAGTATTTTGTTCCATATATCTTGGGTTTTATTACCTCTTCAATTTGACTTTTTGTCTTTTTTATTATAAATGCATCACGAATTATTCCTGCACTATGGATTACTCCATCTATATCTTTAAATTTTTTACGAACAGTTTTTATCAATTCTTGTACATGATCATAATTAGATATATCTGCTTTTATATATAAGACTTCACTGCCTAAAGATATGATTTCATCGATCTTATTCTGTTTTTCAGGTGTCAGATCAGATCTTCCAGTAAGTACTAATCTAACATTAGCTTTATTAGCAAAATACTTTGCGAATATTAAACCCAGTCCTCCCATTCCTCCTGTGATTATATATGTCCCACCCTTTTTGATGTTTAATGTTTTATGTTCTGATAAACTTATTTCTTCAAATTCTCTTTCATAACGAATGCTGTCTTTATACAATATTTCTTCACCTTCACAATTTATTTCATTTAGTATTTCCGGAGTATTGTTTGAGGAAACTGTTTTGCATATGAAGTTTGGGTTTTCAATTTGAAGTGTCTTAAAGAATCCACTCATAGCAAGATCGATAGGGTTTTCACAGCGGCATACATAGATTATTCTAATTTTATTACGTAATCTTTGATTCATAAGTTCTTTAACAACAGTAAACACTGAATATATAGGCAACTCGTTATCCTTAGCATCAATCTTTATCAATTTGCACTCACTTATTTCACTTAGACTGTTACTTAAATTATCTGATGTATCAAATATAATTATGCTTTTCGCTGTTTGAGTTAATTGAATAAAGTTTTTCTGCTTCCACACGGGAGTTAAGTAAATAACACTTGAATCTCCCTTCTTTTGCAGATCTCTTACCTGAAAATTTATTATTTCTACTAATAATTTTCCGGTATCATCCAAGATTAATATGTCAAAGCTTTGTATATCTTTTTGTTTAATATATGCGTAGCAACTTTTTGTAAGTTTATTTAATAAATTTATCTTTTTTATTGAAAAAGGAATCCTTAAGTTTGTTTCATCACTATCAATAAATCCGACAATACCCTGTAAACTGCCATCCATTATTACTGGGTGCAGAAAATATTGTTCATAAGTTTCTTCACATTTTTTAGGTAGCCCAATTTTTGCTAGAACTTCATTTTCTCCAATATAAACTTCCTGTATACTTTTAAAACATTCACCATATTTTAGTCCAATTGATTCAAATATGTTATAACACTCATTATTACTTCTTGTTTTTTTACACCGGTGTTTTATTGTTGAAATATCTAGAAGTCTAGATGGCTCTTCTTTTTTTGATTCAAATACAAGGCATCCAGTTCCATAGATATTCCTTTCACCATTATTTGCTTCATCCCATATCTCATACTCTATACCTTCTTTTTCTGGATAAAGGCTAATATATAGTTCGCGTTCTTTATTAGCTATTTCAATAGGTTTTTCCCATATTATGTCTTTTATTGCTGATATGACTTTCCCCGTTGATAAAATCCCAGTGCAATAAGCCATCTCAATATATGCAGTTCCAGGCAACATCTTTTGTCCGGACACTATATGATCTGAAAAAAGATATTCGTTTCCATTAAATTTAATCTTAAATTTTTGTTCTTCAAGTGTTGAAATGTTTATATCAATTAATGGATGTAGTTTTTTAGGCTGATTATTTAAGAACTCTGTAGATTTAGGAATCCAGCAGTGTTCTTTAGCAAATGGATACACAGGCAGAGATATTTTTTTAGGTTTGTTTTCATTATATAAAGTACCCCAATTTACATCTGCCTTCTTAACCCATTGCTTCCCTAATTCATCAAGGTATTCTTCGGAATTTATTCCAGTTGTAATATAAAACTTAAGTTTTTCTTTCAGTTCATTGACGTTTCTAACTCTAAAAGCCGACCTCTCTTTCATTTGTTCTCTTCCTGACTTGCAAAGTGTATGCGATATCTTGAATAGATAAATTAGGATGGATTTCTAAAAAATTTATGTAATTCTTTGCGTATTCATCTAACCTTTCCTTATCCTTAGCAGACAAAATTATAGTATATTGTTCCTGTTTTCTAGCTTTTGTTCTCTGATCGTTATTTACGTATTCTTCCAATACGATATGTGCATTTGATCCTCCAGCCCCGAAAGAGCTTATTCCCGCTATCCTTGGGAATTCTTTTTTTTATGCCATTCTCAATTAATACTGGGTTAATCCAATCCTCTAATTTATGCTGAACATAAAAAGCCGAGTCTTTGAAACTTATATTTGGATTCAATTTGTCAGAGTGTATTGAAGGTACCAATTTTTTATTTCTCATTTGCAATAATACTTTACTAATGCTTGCAATACCCGCTGCAGACTCTAAATGTCCAATATTAGATTTTACTGACCCTATTGAACAATATTGTTTATCTTTTGTAAAAACTTCAAATGCTTTCATTAAACCAGCAATTTCAATTGGATCTCCTAATGATGTACCTGTACCATGGGCTTCTATGTAGCTTATTGTTCTTGGATTTACACCAGATTGTTTTAGTGCTTTTAAGATTACTTCTGCTTGAGCATTTGGGCTCGGAACAGTGTATCCGGTTGTTTTCCCCCCATGATTTAGTGCTGATCCTTTAATAATAGCATATATATTATCATTATCTTCTATAGCTTTATCTAATGGCTTTAATAATACGGCACCTACTCCTTCACCAGGAACATATCCATCTCCACCTTCACCAAAGCTTCTACACTTTCCGTCACTAGACATAAATCTCAACTGACTTAAAAATATATATTTGCTTGGATGTACTGATATATTTACTCCTCCAGCTAAAGCTAGTTCACATTCCTCTTTTCTTATACTATCGCAAGCTAGGTGTATAGCAGTAAGAGATGATGAACACATGCTATCTACTGCCATACTAGGTCCAGATAAGTTTAAACTATATGAAACCCTATTTGCAATTGAAGCATAGATTCCCCAAGGAGCAATTTCGTTGCCTTTCAATAGCTCTTCTGCTGCAAACAACTGATAGTGTCCATACATCACTCCTACAAATACTCCTACTTTACGTTCCCATAATTCTTTTTTAGTATATCCAGCATCTTCTATAGTATGCCAAGTCGTTTCCAAAAATAGTCTTTCTTGAGGATCCATTAATTCGGCTTCTCTTGGTGATATATTGAAAAACATTGGATCGAATTCATCTACACCATGTATAAATCCGCCCCATTTACTATATGTTTTCTTTGTATTATTCTTATTAGAATCATAATACTTACTATGATCCCATCTATCTTTGGGTACTTCTATTATACAATCTCTTCCATTGCTAATATTTTCCCAAAATTCACCTAAATCTTTTGACATAGGATAACGACCACTTAAGCCTATAATTGCTATATCTTTTATAGTTCTAGTAGCATTTTTATTTTCAGCATAAATACTAATTGTAAATTTTTCTCTATAGTTATCAAATAAATAAGTGGAAAGTTCATTAATGTTTATATATTCAAATAATAGAGTAGGGTATAATTTTGTTTCAAGTTTATTTTCAAGTATTTGTACGATTTTAAGTAAATCGCTGGAATTAAGCCCTTGATCATAGAAGCCAACACTTGAGTCTAATTGTTCCAATTTAATATTTAATGTATCTGCTATTAATTTTTCTAGATAATTTTTTATAATCTGCTTTAAATCCTCATCTTGACCGTAGCCTAACTCTTGTGAAGTACTATTTTTGAATTCATCTGTATTATTTGGATTGTCTAAATTTTGCTCAGAATTATTCATGCTATCAGTATTTGAACTAATTGTCTCAAGATCTGTAATTAATCCTTTGAAGCGGATACTTTTAAAACCAAGTTTCTTAAAGCGAGCTAATAGGCATCCTTTTTGTCCATAAAGTTCCATATTAGAGAAGATAATATCATTATTAGCTGAACTGTAAAATGTAGTTTCATCAATATAAACATAACAAGATTCTTCAAGGCTATTAAATGCCCTGAAAGATTCAATGAACATAGGAATTGCTGTTTGATCTTTTGATATTCCACATAAACGGCTTCCCCAAATTGATGCAATTGTAGATGCGTCAAGATATGCTGGATGAAGCAAAGAGTTTTCAAGATATTCATTTGCTAAACTGCTTAAATGCATTTCAACAAGGATATATTTGTCCCCTTTATAAATTTGGCCTAGTGCTTTCATAAATTCGTAATGGTTTATGTCTACATCTCTCGCAAATGCATACGCTTCATCAAAATCATATTGTTCTTTGGCAGATTTTTTAAGATCTTCTATATTAAGTGTCTTTCCTTCTTGTTCTTTGTTAATATATACTTTACACTCGAAATTCTCATCCCAAGTATCACTAATAATTTTTTCGTCGCTAATTTTTTGACTTTTTCCAATTACAGACCAAAAATTACTTCTATATTCAAAAGTTAATTCTAATTTTTTATCAAAAGAATTAGATGTTGCAATAGGTTGTTTAAATAGGATATCTTTGATCTCTATTTCTTCAATATGAAATCCTTTTTCAACTATAATTTCATAAATAAAATCGATAAATGTAACTCCAGGCATGATACGAACCCCATGAACCCTATGATCCCTCAGAATATAATTATCATTTTTTATGAAAATAAGAGATTTAAAATTGTTTTGATTCAAATTATTCATCCCCTTGTAAAATCAGTATAAAATCAGTATTTAGGAACAGCTAAACAATAAATTCCGATTCTTAAAGCTGAAATTTTTCAAAATTACTGCGTCATCATCACTTACAATAAAACAATTATTGCGCGTTCTTCTTCCTTGTAATTTTTAAAAATTTCTAGCTTTAAAAACCGGTTTTATTATTTAGCTGTTCCTAAAATGAATCAATTTTAAATTCAAATAATTTTGGTTTTTTAGGGTTTAATATTTCTGATTTTTCACTATTGGGCCAAAATTTCTTTCTATCGAATATTACGAGGTCTAAAGATTTTCTCTTTCCTTCACAAGTGTCCTTATCGCTTAAAATTATATGTGCATTAGTTCCGCCAAAACCAAATGAACTTATTCCAGCTCTTCTTACTCCATCATATTCTCCCCAATCTTTGAGTTCAATGTTAGGATAAAATGGGGAGTTATCAAACTCAAATCTTGGATTTGGTTTTTCGCAGTTTAATGTAGGTGGAATCTTTTTATTATGCATTGATAACACGATTTTTATGAACCCTGCGATACCTGCAGCACTTAATAAGTGCCCGATATTAGTTTTAACACTTCCAATAGGGCAAAATTTAATATCGTTAGTTGATTCTCTGAAAACTTTAGTTAAAGCTTTAAGCTCAATTGGATCACCTATCATAGTGCCTGTCCCATGAGCCTCTATATAATTGATTGATCTTGGGTCTATATTTGCCTTATTTAAAGTTTCAGAAATAACTTGTATCTGTCCTTGCGGGTTTGGTGTTGTTATTCCCATTGTATGTCCGTCATTATTTACTGCTGAGGCTTCTATAACAGCGTATATTTTATCTTGGTCGCAGATAGCTGCATCCAACTTTTTCAACAGAACCGCACCACAACCTTCTCCAGGGACGAAACCATTTGCTTTTTCATCAAATGTATGACACCTCCCATCGGGAGAGAGCGCCCTTCCTTCGCTTAATATTAAATATAGACTCTTATCTAATAATATATCTACTCCTCCAGCTAATGCTATTTCGGAGTCTCCTGATAGCAAGCTCTGACAAGCGAGATGGATACTTACTAAAGATGAAGAACAGGCTGAGTCTATAACCATATTTGGACCTCTGAAATTAAATAAATGTGAAACATGCGCAGCAATAAAATTCTGGCCTACTCCGGTTATCGTATTTTTTACTGGAGTACCTATTTTAGTTGCATAGCTAGATACCCTAGAACCTACAAATACCCCTACTTTTTTGTCCCAGAGTTCTTGTTTATCATATCCGGCATCCCTTAAAGTTTGCACGCTAATTTCTAGAAATTGGCGGATTAATGGATCAATATGAGGCGCTTCTTCTTCGCTTATATTAAAATATTTATGATCGAAATATTCTATCCCCTCTATAAATCCGCCCCATTTACTTATGCTTTTGCCTTGTTCATATTGGGAAGAATAGTATTTATCAGTATCCCATCTGAATTTTG
This sequence comes from uncultured Eubacteriales bacterium, assembly GCA_963767415.1. GTDB lineage: Bacteria > Bacillota > Clostridia > Acetivibrionales > CAVYEU01 > CAVYEU01. The sequence goes on along the minus strand of CAVYEU010000045.1, from coordinate 3,543 downwards.
GAACTTCTATAATACTACTTATTCTATTTGATAGATTGTACCAAAATTCATTTTTATTTTTTGCTCCAGGGAAATTGCATGCAAGACCTATGACAGCGATTTTGGTGTTTATGCTGTCAGATTTGTTATAACGGATGAACTCACTGGCTTCTTCTTGTGGGAAAATATCACTTAGGTATTTTCCTAAAAGATTTATTGTAGGGTATTCTAAAAAGATTGAAGGATCTAGTTTGTTTCCTAACTTTTGTTCAATTTTTTTAATAAGCATTCCAATCGAGATAGAATCTACGCCAAATTCTCCAAATTCAGTATCTTCATCTAAGATTTCTTTATCAGCACTTAATTCAGAGGTCAATAAACTCTTTAACATCTGTTTATAATCTATCGTAATTTTAGGTAATAAATGCTTTTTAGCTTGTATTCGCTGAACATTGGTTAGCTTTAATAGATCTTCTGTCTGAAGAATATTGTTATTTGATGAACAAGGGAAAATATTACAAATATCTTTTAATTCAAGTACTGAATCTAATATCAACAGTCCTTCATCTAATGTAATACTATTAAAGCCAGATTCATAATATGTCTTGTTAGCAGCTTTTCCCATCTCGCTTTCTTCCCAGCTTGGCCAATTTATAGATGTATAATATTTATTCCCTCTACAATATTGATAGCTAGCGAAATAGTCCATAAATGTATTTGCTGCTGCGTAATCGATTAACCCTATTGATAAAGAAGGAATGAGCGCTGATATAGATGAAAAAAGAATAAAAAAGTTTAAATTATCATTCTTGAATATTTCATGTAACATTTGAAGTCCTAATACTTTAGGTTCAAAAACAGAACTAATCTCATCACAAGTTTTATTTATAAAAGCCGGATTTTTCATATTAAGAATTCCTGCACAGTGAATAATCCCTCCTATTTGACCAAAATCTTTACGAATTATAATGAAGAATTTTTTCAAATTTTCTTTATGTGTCAATGATCCTGTATAACGCTTGATTTGGGCACCCATGTTTTCTAATTCGGATAAAGCATTTAATATTTTTTCTGTTTTTTCATTTTTGATTTTTTCTAATGAAGTTACTCCCATTAATACAATCTTTTTTGCTCCTTTATTGATTAAGTGCTTTGCTATTTCCAATCCAATTCGACCAGTTCCGCCTGTTATTACAATGACTTTGTCTGGATTTAATTGAAAAGAACTCGGAATGTTTTCTGTTTTAAAATTAATATTTTCTTCAAGAAATGGTATGTATCTAAAACTATTCCTATAACAAACTTCGTTATGATTATCTTGAATATCCAGTTCATTAAAAATTATATTTTGTATTGTTTCAAGTTTATCTGATATTTCTAAATCTATTGTTCGCGAAAATATCTTTTTATTTTCTACCCCTATAGCTTTTACAAATCCAACAAAGTCAGAACCTGCTAGTGTTTTGCAATCTTGCTTATAATTAACAAGACCTCTTGTAAAATGAAGTATATAAGATGAATTTTCTAAACAATTTGCAAGTAGTTCTTGAAAAATATTAATTTTGTTGATATTAGTTTCACACTTGTTTTTTGATTCCTGATAAATATCTGATAAATCTATAATTACGGATATATTTTTTAAACTTTCAAATAACTTTCTAGCAGCGATTAGCGATAAATTAGGTTTTAGTATGACTGCATTTGCAACTTTTGAATTATTTAATAATCCCTCAATAATTTTTTCTGTCTCATCATTTACAAGTATTACTATATTCTTAAAAATATTATCGTTAGATTTTTGTGATAGTTCAAATTTTTTCCAAGTCTTTTTTAGATATTTAATCTCATTTTGTATTAAGTTTTTAATTGAAAATGATTTTGTTTCAAAACAATATTTAGGTATCGAGATTTTATTATATATTGTCTTTCCTGATAGCTTATTCCAATTTATATCGATTCCGCTTAACCATAGGTTTAATAAATCATTGTTAAGAATTAATGATTTATTATCTTTCATAATTTCGACATATTTTATTTTATCATCTAGATAATTATCTTGATCAATTAGATTATTTATCCATGTTGCATCATGACATTCAAAAGTATTCATATTATATTTTTTCAGATGAAAGTATTCATTATTAAAATCTATTTTATGTATATTATTGTTCATGAGTGTTGATGCCTCTTCATAATTCGGATTTGCACTTATTATTAGATTAACAAAAATATCTTTTGAGATTACTCCATCCACAATTAAATCAACCAATTCATAAAATTGATTACTTTCCAAAACTCTATTTTCACTTAAATTCCATTTCTTATTTAATTTTTTAATCGAAGATGCTATAACAATCATAAGTAGAAGAATTTTGCTTCTGATTCCTTCTTTTAGCAGTACTTTGCCTCTATTGTTAATTATCTCATCAACATTGATTCCCATGTTTTTTGTAACGGTATTCCATTCTTCAATAAATTTCTTGAAGGTAAATTGACTTGTATTGAGGAGCCCGGCTTTGTCAAAGCTTTCTCTGATTATTCTCTGACTATCTAAACAGTTTTCCATAGTTTCTTTTGAACAAAAGCCCATATCTATAATGATTTGTCCAAGCAAAGCATTCTCCCTATTCTTCTGTTCTATTAGGGCTCTTTCAAGTTGATTTTCTGTTATTTCATTTCTTTTCAATAAAATAATACCAATTTTAGATATTTCGTCATATTCGCTATAAGAAGTATTATGATTTATAAATTCATCTAAATTTTCTTTTTGTAAATCTATGCCTTCTATAAGGTCTTTTAAATATTGGCTGCTAAATTTATATGTACTTATTACTTCTTCTGAGGAAATATTATAAAAAGGAATTATTGGTCTTTTGAATTCAAGGCTACTTAATTCCTTTTTTCCTGCTAATACTGTCAAAATATCCTGAATATTAAGTGTTCCACAAATGGCAAGAGCAACCCAGACCCCTGTTCCAGTTCCGGTAATTGTGTTAGGAGGGGTGACTATACTTAATAAATTGGAAACGTAATTATAAATTTTATTAATACTATTAATATTTGCTAGCTTACCAATTTTTATATATGGCTTTTGCTTTGGTTTTTTATATATTATATCTTTAGAAATATTTTTTATAAAGTTTACAATATCTTCTTTACACTTTATACTGCACCCAATTCTATATTCAAAAGATTCTCTTCCCAAAAGTAAGGTACTACAAATGTCACGTAAATCTGAGAATTTAAATTCTTCACTATTTGTAAACTCTTGCCATCTGCTAACTAATTTCATTAAACTGTTTTCAGACTTAGCTGAGAGAATAAATGTGTATGAACTTTGTCTACTACTTTCTTTATCTAATTCTTTTTTTCCTATTCTTTGCTCAGTATTTGTATATTCTTCAATTAGGACATGTGAATTAACACCGCCAAAACCAAAAGAACTAATGCCTGCACGTAATGGGAAAGATTTGTTATATTCCCATTCGCATAATTTTAGGGCTGGAACAAATGGTGAGGATTTAAAATCAATAACAGGATTAAGAATATTAATATTAAGTGTAG
>CAVYEU010000044.1:0-33976 GCA_963767415.1 uncultured Eubacteriales bacterium | reverse complement strand
ATTGTTTGGTTTTGAAGACATGCTATAGCAATAGATCCCCAACAGAGGCAAAACAAATAGTGTCAAAATTTAAAGATGCGAGCCAAATAGATTCAATGGCGTAAACCAAATCGCATATGAAACAAGTACAGATTATGGTGGATAATCTTACGGGAAATCCCGATGGAAACTTTTAATCCTCAAGGTCCATTGAAGGAAAAGATTTATGTACTCTTGTTTTGAAACAATTAGGATATGATTCAGATTCAGGAGATTTTAATTATGATATGGCTGTAGAGAAATATACAGATCAGTAAAGCATTCAGATAACCCCAAATTTGCAGACTTTGCAAGTGATATGGCATCTTGGGAGATAAGTCCCTAACAAAAGATCATTTCGAGGATTTGCTTACTATGCATTATTACCAGCGCCCCATAAAGCAGCTGAAGGTGGTGCCAGAACCACAAACCGGACCCTTGGCCAATTAATAGTAAATGGGAAAGTCTCAGAATTCAGTAAATGAGACAGGTATAGTAAATGATGTACCAGCTCTTGCAGGCTTATCATCAAACTCTTCAGGAAAACCTTCAGGAATATCTGGGAGAAGGCGTACACCAGTACCAGGAGAATCAGGAAATCCAGATACCCAATCTTCAACTACACCAGAACAGACGCCGGTTGCCTTATCAGTATATGCGGTATCAGCAACTCAACAAATGGATATGTTACAGTATTGTTAAATGAAGCACCACCATCAGCTCCATAGCGGCTGATTTTACAGTATCACAAGCAATTGGTACAGCAAGAGGCTACATCAGTTGCAGCAACAGTATGATAAATCTTCGATACAGTAACTAATACTGCAGTATTAACCTGTACCACCAGTGGCAGGAGGAGCGGATGACGGATCAGTTGTGAGACCGGTTGCATATAATACTTCTGCAGCAGTCTCAGCAGCAGCTTTATACAGTCTCAGCAGAGTATTTGGTATTACATCAGTAGTAGCACTTTCCGGACAAGAAATCAAATTAGTAGGATCAGGATTCAACAGAAACAATAGCAGACCTACTAAGCAGATTTGCATTAAAGAATACACTATCACCAACAATAATATATGGAGTTTATTCGCCTGTATTAGTAAGCACATCAGAAATAGATCTTACAACTGATACAATAAACAATACAGTATCATCAGTGACATGGACTTATACTCCTGCAACCGGTACTGCATCCACAGGAACATTTGGACCAGATTTGACAAGACCAATGTTAGTAGAGGCGAATGCAATAAACGCAACACAAATCCAGTTGACATTTAGCAAACAAATGTCGACCGTAGGAACGCTTGATATTACAAACTACAGAATAATGGATATTTCAACCGGATACTGGAGAGATCTACAACACAATCGACGATTACTCTTTCTGCCGATGAGACGGTTGTATTGATTACTCTAGGCGGAACAATATATCAAATCCATCAGGTACCAACGGTTCGGCAGGTTCGCCACTTACAGCAAATGGCTTAATACCAAAGCAATATATAATTTATATTACCCAAGTATCATCGAATCCAGTACAAGATCTAACTGGAAATACAGTTATAACAAATTCAACGGCAATGTTTACTGGAACAGCGTCACCAAATATGACTCCTCCGGTTCTTACACAAGCCATATATAATAATCAAACAAATGTATTGACATTGAGCTTTAATGAGAATGTAAAAAGAGATTCTCTGAATGTGAATCCAGCAGGGATGTCAGTAAAAGGAATAAACGGAACAGCAGTTTTAACAATAAGTGATTTTCAAGGACTTGGAGTAGATGGAACACAAATCACAATGAATCTAAGCGCGGCAACGGCTCAAGCTATAGCAGCCTTAACATCTCCATGGACAATCACATTGGCAGCGGGTTCAATTAAAGATTCATCATTAAACCCAATTGCACAAACTAGCGTAGCATTAACAATTAACAATCCTCCAGCTGTTACATCAGCAAGTTATGATGAAGGAACTGGAGCATTGACACTGAATTTCAATAAAGCTATTGAAATTAATTCAACACAACTAAATATAGAAGATATAACAATGACAAGATCAGGTGGATCAGTTACATTAGGAGTAAATGATACAATAATGACAACAGCAAATGGAACACAATTGATAATAGCTTTATCATCAGCAGATGTAGCGATGTGGAATACAACAACACCAAGCAGTACCTACATAACCTATTTAGTAGGTGCATTTACAGATACTACATCAAATGCATTAACAAATCAAGCTACAACAGGCACAGGAATTTTATTGACATATATAAGTAATACAACTCCACCTAGTGTAATAGGGGCTAGTTATAACGATGAAACTGCTGAGCTAATATTATCATTTAGCAAAAAAGTAGTATATAGCCAAGTAACTGTAGGCAATTTCAGTGTATTTAACGGAGCAAATAAATTATTTACATTAACAGAAACAGCAGCAGAAACAACAGCAGGATACGATTCATCGGTATTGACATTTACGTTGACTACTGCTGATCAAACAGCAATAGAAGGAACATCTGGGTATCAGGCTTCAACAGTTAACCTATTAGTAGAATACAGTGCAAATGCAGTAGTAGATGAATCGCAAAATGCATGCCTTGCAAACACAACAGGTATTCCGATTACTTATACTGATCTAACGTCACCAATAATATCATCAGCAACTTCACTCTCAGCAACAATGGTACAAATAATATTCAGCAAAAAATTATCGTCAGCAACAGCAGCAAATATTGCAAACTATACAGTAAGTAATGCATCGAATCCAACACAGCAACTTATAATTACAAGTGCTACCTTATCATATGATTGTACGACAGTGACGCTTACCACTTCGTTGCAGTCAGCAGCATATTGGAAGGTAACAGTAACAAATGTTCAAGATACGACAGGAAATACTATAGTAGCAAATGACTCAACTAACGTTGAAATATTTACAGGAGCAGTAAATACTAATTTAGTGCTTGTTACTAATATTAATAATCAGGTAATTGATGCAGAGAATAACGGAACATTATCAGCAGGAGATTATATTATTCTGACATTCAACAAAAATATAATGATTAATACTACAAGTATTGATGGTACAGCATTTGCAATAAATGGAGTTCCTTTGACACCTACAACTGCAACAAACTTCTTTGGAACCGGATATTCAATAACAACCGGACCAACAGCAGCAAATGTTGAAATCATATTTGGCTCATTGCCTTCAGTATATGCAACACAAGAAGCATGGTTACAGGCTGTTTTTGGTGCAACAATAGATATAGCGTCAGGTGGGACAACAATGATTTATGAATCTACAACAACGTCACCATCAATAGGAACAGCACCAAATGCTGCACAGCCGGCATCACCTTCTACCGCTAATAAAATTATGCCAACAGTTACCACAGTACCATCACTTGTATCAGTGACATACTCAAATGATTCAGGTACTGGCAAAATTGGACCAGGAGATCACTTAATATTCCAGTTTGGTGTACCTGTAGTAGTGGATCCAAACTTTTCGCCAAATGACATAACATTATCACCAACAGTAGCAGGCGGTATTGTAAATTGGGGAACAGTAACATTTTCGAATCCAGTAATATTAAATCCTAATACAAGCGGAAATGGAAATCAATTACAAGTAATGATAGCATCAGGAACACCTAAATTTGATAAAGACGGAACAGGTGTATTCTTAAATGGTGTACAGGCAAGAGTTGCAAATACTCCTACACATATTTTTAGCACATGGGGAGTATCAGGAGCAGGAGTAAATGATACGCCAGTTACGATCACATCAAATGATACAATAAGACCGCTATTAGTATCAGCGCAGACAATAAACTATGTACCAGGGCAAGACAACTGTGCAGGAGACACATTGGTATTGACATTCTCAAAACCAGTGCAGATATATGGGACACTAACATCAAATGATTTCGTTTTCGGTTATGCCGGAGGAACATTGGGATCGGCAACATTTAGCCAGGGTAGTAATTATAGGATAATCTATGTAGCGCTTGCTAATGATACAAGACTATATGGAAATATGGATGTAATTACAAATGGAACAGTTAAGATTAGAGATGCATCAGGAAATTGTGTAAATAGCAGTCCTTCAACTTCAAATGGACAACCAGCAATTACAATTACGTCGTTGGATTATACAACAGATACAGTATTACCAACAATAGTTAATATGTATGAGTATGATACAAATCATGATGGAAAGATTGACAAATTAACAATTCAATTCTCTGAACCAATGAATACTTCATCAATGGATATAACAAGTATAATATCATGCTTAACATACAATCCTAATTATTATGATCCTAATAATTTAGCTGCTAATCCAGCTATACCAATAACGGGAGCAATACTTGCAACTGATTTTACTGGCACAATAGATCCAAATGCCTTGAATGACAACTTTATAACAATTGATTTAAGTAGCACTACAGTATGTTCAGCGAGTATTACTGGTAAGCTTGCTTGGAAGTTTACTGCTGCAGTAGCAGGTAAATTTACAGATCTAGCAGGAAATGCCTTGATGACTGCAGTCTTTAATTCAGCAATAAACAACACAGTGGTCGTTGATAAGGCGGCACCAGTAATAATGGTAACTGATGCGGCTACAACAGCAACAGATTCTAATTCAGATGGCAAATTGAATACAGTATCATTTAAGTTTAATAAGCCAATAGTAATGAAAGGAACGCTAAGCAATACATTAAGTGCAAGCAATACATTCAGCTCATTAACTGTAAATAATGGTGCAGCTGACGTTCCATTGGTACCTGTATCATATGCTGTAACTGGTTCAAATATATTGACAATAACACTTGATGGCAATGTAGCAGGAACTGGACAAGTAAAAGCTAATTTTGTAAATGCAGACCTAAATAATTATGTTGCAGATGCTTCAGGAAATCGTGCAGTTGCGATAAATATGAATGCAAGTGACACAGCTCATACAATAGTTGACACATTTGCTCCATTGATATTAGTAACTGATGCAAATACAAAAGCAACAGATTCTAATGCAGATGGCAAATTGGATACAGTATCATTTAAGTTTAATAAGCCAATAGCAATAATAGGAACTTTAAGCAACACATTAGATGCAAATCATACATTCAGCTCATTAACTGTAAATAATGGTGCAGCTGACGTTTCATTGGTACCTGTATCATATGCTGTGAGTGGGCTAATTCAGATATATTGACAATAACACTTGATGGCACTGTAGTAGGAACTGGACAAGTAAAAGCTAACTTTGTAAATGCAGACCTAAGTAATTATGTTGCAGATACTTCCGGAAATCGTGCAGTTGCGGTAAATATGAGTGCAGGAGTAATGCAGCTCTTACAATAGCTGACACAGCAGCACCGGTATTAGTATCAGCAGTAATAGGAGATGCGAATGGTGTTATGACATTAACTTGGTCAGAAGCAGTTACAACATCATTTACAACACTTGGGGCTGATTTCCAAGGAACTATAATTAGCGGAATAGTTATTTGGTTCAACCGCTCCAACTGTAGCTAATGCAACTGTAGCAAACACAAATACTGTTACATTAGCTACAGCAAGTACAGATCATAGGTCACTTGGAACAGGTGCAAATACGATAAAATTATCAGATGCAAATGCTGTATTAGATGCTTCATCAAATAAAGCAAATATTACAGCAGCTGCATCGACAGCAACTGCAACAGCACATGCAGCAGATGTAAATATCATATCAGCAACAGTAACTGATGCTAATGCAAGTGCAACGAAAATTATAACATTTACACTGAATGGACCAGTAGATGCTAATGTATTAGCCGGATTGAAATTTACAAACTTTACGTTTACCAGTGATGCAAATGTGACATTTACAGCTGATGCAAATAACTCGGCAGTAACTGTAGTTGACTCAACTCATTTTACTTTAGATGTAAGTGCAACAGGAGGATCATTTGATGGAAGTGAAGATGTAGCATTTGCAGTAAATACAACACCAAAAGAATTTGACGGTAGCAATAATACAGCAGCATCAGTTACAATAACAGTAGCATCATAAACAGTATTAATGTAAAAAAGTAATCATTAAAAAAGACAGAGGTTTTGCCCTCTGTCTTTTTTAAACAAAAAAAGAGGAGGGTTTGAGGGTATGCGAAGTATCAAGAAGAATTTGGCAGTACTAGTAATTATGGCAATGCTGATAACAGTTATTGTACCTACGTGGGCGGAAGTTGATAGTTCACAACAGTTTAACTTCTCACAAGAGGCTGAGGCTCTACATGAACTTGGACTTTACTATGGTACATCAACTACTACATTTGACCCGGCATTGCGGGACTCTCTAACAAGAGAAGCAGGAGCGATACTAGTTTTAAGGTTGTTTGGATTAGAAGACGAGGCTAAAGCGATGGACGCCACAAAGGAACAACAAATAGTGTCGCAATTTAAAGATGCAAACCAGATAGATTCATGGGCGGTAAACCAAATTGCATATGCAACAAGTACAGATTATGCCGGGATAATCGCGGGAAATCCCGATGGAACTTTTAATCCTCAAGGTTCATTGAAAGGGCAGGATTTATGTACTCTAGTATTGAAGAAATTAGGATATTCTATAGAAGCTGGAGATTTTAGTTATAATAAAGCTGTAGAGAAAGTAATAAGCTTAAGTCGCGCATCAGATAATCCGAAATTTGGAGAATTTGCACAAAACATGGCATCATTGGATGGAAAGGACTTAATAAATGATGATTTTGTAGGATTCGCTTATTATGCATTATTAGCGTTACCTTATAAAGCAGATAAAGATGACTCAGGATTACCGCAAACAATACTTGGGAGATTAGTAGCAGATGGAAAAGTAACTCAAGAGACAGTAAATGAAACAGGTATAGCAAATGATGTACCAGCTCTTGCAGTATTATCATCAGAACCAACAGAACAACCTACAGGAAATTCTTGGGAAGCTACGTCAGCACCTGAAGCTTCTGCAACACCAACGCCTGAAACTTCTGCTACGCCGGCACCTGAAGCTTATGCAACACCAGCACCAGTTGCTTCAGTAGTATATGCTGTATATGCAGCAGCAGTTAATGGATTAATTATTGTTACATTAAATGAAGTGCCTGCAAATGCCCCAGCAGCAGCTGATTTTACAGTAACTCAAGCTTTAGGAACATCAGCAGCTACGCCGGTTACAGTATCAATAAACAATTATGATGCATCAACTAAAATTGTAGTATTAAATACACCAGTTATAGAAGCAGGAACAACTGATCAAACGGTTGTATACTCAGTAGCATATCAGACAACTGCTGCAGTTCTAACAGCGCCTATAACAGTAGTTGCAGTATTTAGTGTTTCGTCAGTATCAGAAATTTCAGGACAAAAAATCAAATTAATAGGAACAGGATTTACAACATTAACAGCAGGAAATCTGGTTACCCAGTTGATGTTAAAGAATACAGCTATACCAATAATAACATATGCAGTATCAAATCCTGTACTAGTAAGCACAACAGAAATAGATCTAGCAACTAGTACAATAAACAATACAGTAGCATCAGTAACATGGACTTATACTCCGACTATTGGAAATCCAATAACAGGAACATTTACACCTGACACAGTAGCTCCAACATTGGTGAGTGCAAGAGCATTAGATGCTACACAAATTGAACTGACATTTAGCAAAGAAATGTCAGAAACAGGAACATTAGATATTACAAACTACAGAGTAATGGACGTTGCAACTCAAAAATACAGGGATCTTACAACACAATCGACTATAACACTTTCTTATGATAAGACGGTTGTATTGATTACTCTAGGTGGGACAGATTTGTCAAATATGGCAGGAACAGGAGGTTCAGCAGGCTCACCGTTTACAGTAAGTGGCATGTTACCAAAGCTATATATAGTTTATATTCAACAAGAATCACCAAATAAAGTACAAGACTTAGCTCTAAATAGCGTTATAACAGATTCAACTGCTACATTTATGGGAACGGCAGCAATAGATACTGCTCCGCCAGCCTTGACAAATGCTATTTACAATACAGCAACAAATATATTAGAGCTATCCTTTAATGAAAACATAAAAAAAGGAAATAATAACGTAGATGAAACAAAGATAATAATAGCTGGATCAAATGGATCAAAAGTATTGACAGCAAATGATTACGCAGAACCTGGAACAAACGGAACAGACATTGATATAACCCTGAGCACTTTAAGCGCCCAAGCTGTATCGGTCTTAATACAACCTTATACAATTACATTCGCCCAAGGTGCAGTTAAAGACGTATCATTAAATTCAAATGTCCAAACAATTCTACCTCTTACAGTGGATGATCCTCCATCTATTATTTTTGCAAGCTATGATGAAGGAACAGGGAATTTAACATTAAATTTCAATAAACCTGTCCAAATAACTGCAAGTACACCGGTATTGGCAAACATAACAATGTCAAGTTCAAGCGGATCATTCCCATTAGATCCAAACGATGCAATTGTTACAACAACAGCTGGATCAGAATTGGTAATAGCTTTATCCCAAGCGCATGTTGCATCATTGAACACACTGACACCAAGCAATACCTATATATCTTATTTAGCAGGTGCATTTGCAGATACTACACCTGATGCATTCCCAAATGAGGCCTCCACGGGTATAGGAGTTCCATTCTCATATATAAATAGTAACGTTAATAATGGCACAATTAATAATGATACAATTATTCCTAATCCTGTGAGTGCTACATATGATGATGGTACGGGTAAATTACAGATATCCTTTAATGAAAAAGTGAAATATAATGAAGTCAACGTAAACAATTTCAGCGTATTCAATGGAGCAAATGAATTATTTGATCTTGATGGAACACAAGAAATAGCGGCAGAAACAACAGCAGGATGCGATTCGTCGGTATTAACATTTGCGTTGACTCTTGCTCATAAAGTAGAAATAGAAGGAATATCTGGGTATCAGGCTTCAACGGTTAACCTATTGTTAGAATACAGTGGGTCAGCAGTGCAAGATGAGGCAAATAATTATAATGTTGCAAACACAACGGGTATGGAAATAGGATATATAAATACAATACCACCAACAGTAATTTCAGTAATTTCACTATCTCCAACATCAATACAGGTAGAGTTTAGTGAAAGATTAGACCCAGAAACAGCTATAGATCCAACAAATTATACAATAGTAAAGTCTTCAAATTCAGAGCAGCAGCTTATTGTTACAAGTGCAACATTATCAAGTGATTCCAAGAGCGTAATACTTATCACTTCGGTACAATCACAAGGATATTGGAGTTTAGCTGTAAAAAATGTTAGAGACATAGGAGAAAATATTATATTAGCAGGTGGTATAACAAATATTGGAACATTTCAAGGTACTAATCCTTGAATAGTTTTTAGGATAGCGACCTAAAAATCATTGATTTAACACAACACCCCCTTTGATGTATAATATTTATACATCAAAGGGGGTGTTGTTAGGGGGGGACATGGGGACAGGTTCCTTGTCCCTGTATAGGGACAAGGAACCTGTCCCCATGTCCCCCCCCGTGTCCCCATGTCACCTTAATTATTATATAAATCTGAAAACTCAATATTTATTAATTCAATTTTATTATCATATGTATTAGCAATAAAGTTTTTTTCAGTAACCTTTTGGGACACCTTAGGAAGTTCCACTATAAACTCACTGCCCTTATTTAATCCGCTAACTACACTTATTTTTCCGTTGTGCATTTCTACCAAAGATTTTACAAGGGATAGTCCTATTCCACTTCCTTCACGATTCCTTGATAAAGATTTATCGACTTGTCCAAATCTTTCAAAAATTAATTGTAGATTATCTTCTGAAATACCTATTCCTGTATCTTTTACAGACAAGAAAATGCTTTCATGATTTTCATAGATTCTTACTTTTATATATCCTTTTTTAGGGGTAAATTTAACGGCATTAGAAAGAAGGTTTAACATTATTCTTTCTATTTTATCAGGATCACAAACTATAATACATTTTTCTAAATCAGTATAAAAATCCAACTTGATACCAATATTTTCTATATAATCATGTGTTGAAAATGTAATATCCTTAACTATTTTAACTATATCATTATTACCTAATTCTAATGCAAAATAATTTGAATCAATTTTTGTAATATCAATGATATTGTTTATAAGTTTTATCAATCTATAGCAGTTTTGTTTTGTTGATTTAACATATGAATTTATTTTTTCTTTATTAGATTCATTAATACCATTTTTAAAATATAGTTCTATCGTTTGAACGGTACAAAATATCATATTAAGAGGAGTTCTAAGTTCATGTGATATATTTGCAAAAAACTCACCTCTTATATGATCTTGTTTTTCGATCAATTTTTTATTTATAAAATCACGTACATGGAAAGAATATATTATTCTTGATATAATCAGATTTCCAATAAGATTTATTAATCCAGATGTTAAATATTGTTCCTTAACAAGGAAGGGATTATCTACTATAAAAGCTCCGACTAGAATTACAATATAAGATGATGCAAAAATACATAAAGATTCTATTGGTCTCATAAATATAATAAAGGAACAAAAAAACATTCCTATAATATATCCCATTATTTGATTTGCATTAAAAAGAACTGATAAAGAACACCAATATACTATTAAATATATAAATCCTAAATTTAATATATTTTTTATAATCCTACTGTCAATAATTTTGTTTTTTATATATATTCTTTTGTCTTTATTATTAATTCCAAATAAAATAAATGTAAAAAGAAAAGCAAAAATACAATGGATATAAAACAAATATTTATATGATGGGATTCTATTCCAAAGCCCATATTTACTTTCCAAACCTAAATAAATAGCCATTAAAATATTCCAAATAGTGAAGGCTATTGATATTTTTTTTTGGCGCGATAAATTAATATTTAAAAGTTCATCTTTAAATTCGTTTTTATATTCATCAGGTAATTTAACAATTAACCATTTTCTAAGTAACGATTCTACTTGGAGTATAATTTTTTTCAAAAAATCTTCTCCTATCCTTATTTTTCTAAATATTATATTAAACATTTTTAATTGTCAAATTCAATCTTTATTGCAACATATATAGTCACGAAAGATTTTTAAGTACTTTCTTTAAGTAATCTAAATTTATTTCAGGCCATGCAAATCCTAAAAAAGATAAATATTTTTCAGTTATTTCAGAACTGATATTAGGAAATTTATCCGGACTATTTGGATCATTATCATAATTAAAGTGATTAATTAAATAAGTTATCTCTTGCTGAAAGTCTTTTTTATTTTCTTGTAAATAGTTAATATATTCCGCAAAGGACATATCTTTTAAAATCTCAACCCTAGTTTCTAAAGTTCCGAATATATTAAGCAAATTTGTTAGTTTGATTTTCTTATTATTAAATAAATGAAATATAAAACCTTCCGATTTTTTAATTCTTGTCAAACTTACAATAGCTTTACTGCAATAATCAATAGGGGTAAATTCTATTTCTTTTTCTAGTTCATTTTGTGGTAATGATATAGCTTGCAGCTTTAAGATAGCTCTTAAGATGTTATGAAAATTATTTTCTTCCTTGTTTTTTTGGAACTTCCCATCTCCATATCTTTCGGTTAAATTTCCAACCCTAAATATAGTAGCATCTAAACCTAACTCTATTTCTTTTAATATAAGACTTTCTGCTTCGAATTTACTTTTTATATAAACATTTTTTGTATAATCTTGGCCTATATATAAATCGTTTTCTGTGGCAATTATATTTGAATTTTGGATTGCCACTTCACACTGTAGAACACCTATAGTTGAAATATGATTAAGTTTTATATTCTTTTTCCTGCAAAACTTAATTAGCTCTTTTACACTAATTATATTGGCACTTTTAAAATCAGAATAATTTCCATAATGTTTTACTAATCCTGCAGCATTAATTATCATATCAATCTTTTGTTGCAGTATATCATAATCATTTAGAGGCAACCCTATATTTTTATTAGAGATATCTCCACTTAGTATGAAAATTCTTATATTAATAAGATCATCATATTTATTATCAAAATAGTAGCTTAATATATTGGTAAGTCTAGCTTCAGAATCTAATTTGTTCTTTCCTCGTACTATACAATAGACATTTGATTTAGTATCTTCCATTAATTGCCCTAATATATGTGCTCCTAGATATCCTGTTGCACCTGTTAGGAGAATGTTATCGAAATTTAATAAATCATTACTTATTTGTATTTTATCAGGGTGTTTATTAACATATGGAATGTCCAAATCGTTACCATTTATGCCATCAGTTTGGCTGATAATCTTATCAGAAAATTGCTTAATTGTAGGATGCTTAAACAAGTCACTTAAAGTTACATTCCAATTATTTTTATAAGCCTCAGATATAACTTTCATAGCATTAAGAGAATGTCCACCTAATTCAAAAAAATTGTCGGTTATCCCAACCTTTTTCACGCCTAAAATTTCTTGCCATAGATTTACCAGTTTGTCTTCTATTAAATTATTAGGGGCAGTATATTCCACTCCTGTAGATATATTCCCATCAGGTTCAGGCAAAGCAAATCTATCAACTTTTAAATTTGGTGTAAGTGGAATTTTTTCCAGCTGTATAAAATATGATGGTATCATATAGCCAGGTAACTGTTTTGATAAATACTCTCGAAGCTTTAAGAAACTAATATCCATTGTAGCCACAATATATGCACTTAAGGTTTTGTCTCCTTTTGAATTTTCTTTTGCTAAAACTACAGCTTCTTTTATTGATTCATAGTTAAGTAGCTGTGATTCTATTTCGCCTAATTCAATCCTAAATCCACGTATCTTTACCTGGTGGTCTATCCTTCCTAAGAATTCAATATTGCCATCAGGCAGCCACCTGGCAAGATCTCCTGTGCGATACATATGTTCTCCCGGGACAAATGGATTTTGAACAAACTTATCTTTGGTTAAATCTGGACGATTTAGATAACCTCTTCCTACATTATCACCAAAAATATAGAGTTCGCCCCAAAGCCCTATAGGCTGAAGACTGTTATTTTTATTTAAAATATAAATTTTATTGTTTTGTATTGGCTTACCAATAGGAGGAATTAAGGAAACTTTATCTTGATCTTTTATCGTAAGTGTTGTAACTACATGTGTTTCGGATGGCCCGTAATGGTTATGAAGATTAATTTTATTTTGTTTTAATTTTTCCAAAAAACTTTTTGTAAGTATAAGCTGTTCGCCGGCAGTTATAATATGTATCAGACAAGACGGGATTTTATTTATAAATTCATCATTAGTAATTATGAATTTAAAATATGATGTAGGTAAAAATATTATTTCTATATTATTGGTTTCGATAAAGTTAATTAATTTAAATATATCTTTTTTATCCTCTTCATTTATTATATAAAGAGTTCCTCCATAGAGCAAAGTGGAAAATACCTCTTGAGAGTAAACATCAAAACTCATATTTGCAAATTGCATAACCTTTTTACTAAAATCAATATTGGTGTTTGTTTGTTCAAAACATACCAGATTAACCAGATTCCTATGCTCTAATATGACACCCTTTGGCATACCAGTTGTTCCGGATGTGTATATTATATAAATTCTATCATTTGCATTGCTAATGTTTTCTAGATTAGATATTTCATTAGATTCATAATCTAGACTATCTACTTCTATAATTTCATTATCGAATTCAATTGAATCCAAAAGTTTAGATTGGGTTATCAATATTTGTGCTTTGCTATCTTCTAGCATATATTTTATTCTGTCTTTTGGATAAGATGAATCAATAGGCAGATAAGCACCTCCTGCTTTTAATATCCCTATTATACAAGCGATGGCAAAATGTGAACGTTTTACTATTACCGCAATTATTGAGTCTGATGTGCATCCTTTTTCCCTTAATGTACTCGCTATCACATTAGCCATCTGATTTAATTGGAAATAAGTAAGCATTTTTCCCTCAAATGTAACTGCTGTTGTTTCAGGAGTTCTTTTCACCTGTTCTTCAAACAACTGGTTTATAGTCTTATCTTTTGGATAGGGAGCTTCTGTATCATTAAATTCAAATAATATCTTCTCTTTTTCATTACTTGTCAAAATATCTATCTCTGATATTCTTACACTATGATTTTCTAGTATTGCTTTTAGTACATTAATAAAATGTTCTACAAATCTTTCTATAGTATCTTTTTTAAATAATTTAGTACAATATTCAATATCAAAACTTATACCTTCGCTATTTTCTATTGCAGTTAAAGTAATGTCAAATTTCGACATATTATATTCGAAATTATATTGAGTAAATTTTAGATCCGATATATTTATTTTTATATTACCTGTATTTTGTAACGTAAACATCGTATCAAATAATGGATTTCTACTTAAATCTCTTTTAATATCAAGTTTTTCTACTAATTCCTCAAACTGATAATCTTGATTTTCAAATGCACCTAAACAATTTTCTTTTACTTGAAGCAAGAATTCTATGAATGTCTTATCCTCGGCAGGGTAATTTCTTATAGCAAGGGTGTTTACAAACATACCAAAGATTCCTTCTAGATCTGAATGATTTCTTCCTGCTACAGGAGAGCCTATAATAATATCTTCCTGTCCTGTATATTTATATAGCAAAATATTGTATGCTGCGAGTAGTACCATATAAAGGGTTGCATCCACAAATTGTGCAATACTGTTTAATCCATGCTGCATATCCTTATCTGTCTTAAATGTTATTCTATCACCATCAAAACTCTGTACCGATGGTCTTTCATAGTCTGTAGGTATAGATAGTACAGGGATTACTCCACTAAACCTATTTACCCAGTATTCTTTTTGCTTTTTTATTTTATCTGACTTTAATAATTCATTATTCCATGCTGAAAAATCTTTATACTGAATTTTTAGATCAGATAATTTTTTCCCTTCATACAAGTAAGCAACTTCTTTTGTCAGTATTGACATAGAAATTGCATCAAAAATAATATGATGTGCATTAAATAGCATTATATGTTTATCATCGTCTATTTTAAGCAATTCCACCCCAAGTAATGGTGCTTGTGCCAAATCAAAAGGCTTTAGACAACCGCTTATTACTTCTTTGATTTTGCTTTCTTCAGTTTTTACAACCGGAATATTAAATGTTATGTATGAATTTATTTTTTGTACAGGTTGACCATCTATAAGGTCAAAAGATGTTCTAAGAGCCTCATGCCTATTTATAAGCTTTACAAATGAATCCTCAAATTTTTCCACATCTAATTTGCCTTCTATAACCATTGCTCCGGGTATATTATAGTTAATGCTTTTAGGATCAAGTTGACTTAATACATATAATCTTTTTTGGGCAGAGGATACTTCATAATACTCTTTTTCTTCAACAGGTAGAATTTCAGTATATATATTTTTATCTAAATACTTAATACATTTAGCAAGTTCTATTAACACAGGATGTTTAAAAATTTCAGTTAATTTTACTTCCAATTCTAATTGTTTATGAATTTTTGTTATGATATTTATAGCATTTAATGAATTACCACCTAATTCAAAAAAATTATCATTTATACCTATCCTTTCTACTCCTAATACATTTTGCCATATTGATATAAGTGTTTTTTCTATAAAATTTATAGGTGCAGCATATTCTACTTTTGCATCAATAGTTATATCAGGTTCAGGAAATGCTTTTGTATCTATCTTACCGTTAGGAGTAAGTGGCATTTTTTCAAGTTTTATAAAATATGATGGTATCATATAGTCAGGAAGCTTACTCGCTAAGTATTGGCGAAGATCCGAGTGAGGGACACGGGGGGAGGGACATGGGGACAGGTTCCTTGTCCCTGTATAGGGACAAGGAACCTGTCCCCATGTCCCCCCCCGTGTCCTTTCCTCCCCCGTGTCCCTCGCTTACTATATAAGCACATAGATACTTACTACCTTCTACATTTTCTTTTGCTAAGACAACAGCTTCCTTTATAGAATCACATTTTAAAAGTTCTGCTTCTATCTCTCCTAACTCAATTCTAAATCCACGTATTTTTACTTGATTGTCTGTTCTACCGATAAACTCAATATTTCCATCGGGTAGCCACCTTGCAAGGTCTCCTGTTAGGTACATCCTCTCACCAGGAATAAATGGGTCTGGTACAAATTTTTCCCTAGAAATATCAGGTCTATTTAAGTAGCTACGAGCGAGTCCGTCGCCTGATATGCAAAGGTTTCCAGGGACTCCTAAAGGTAGCAAACTATTGTTTTTATCTAGAATATATGCTTTAAAATTATTTACAGGGGTTCCAATAGGAACTTTATTTTCATACCTTGTATCAATTGAAGAATCCCAAAAAGTCGCACATATTGTCGATTCAGTTGGTCCATATGCATTTATATATGAAGTTTTATCCTTCCATTTAGTGAAAAGATCATAATTAGATGCTGAACCTGCAACAATTAATTTTCTTAAACAATTAATTTTATTTGGATCTAAATTTAACAAATAAGTTGGTGGTAAAGTAATAATTGTTATATTGTTGACGTTTAAGAAATTAGTAAAATTATCGAAGTCGTTTATCACATGGCTTGGTACAATATATAATGAAGCACCTGTGAGTAGTGCCATAAATGATTCCCATACTGAAGCGTCGAAAGAAATACTTGCAAATTGAATTATCCTATCTGTATGAGTAACTCCAAACTTATTTTTGAAAAACGTTTTTAAGTTTGATATGCCAATATGTTCAATCATAACACCTTTGGGTTTTCCTGTTGAACCGGAAGTAAATATTATATAGGCAAGATTATTTGGCGTGACTTTTGGTTTTAGGTTAGATGAATCTCCTGTATATATATTACTGTCATTCAAATCAATAATTTTACTGTTTGCATCCAAATCAAATTTTATTTCAATATTAGACAATATTATATTAACCTTTGAATCTTCCAATATAAATTTTATTCTATCTTCAGGATATTCTGGATCAATTGGTAGATATGCCCCTCCTGCCTTAAGTATGCCAATAATTCCCACTATCATTTCTATGGATTTTTCTACCATTATGCCAACAATACTATCTGGTTCCACGCCAAGACTTCGTAACACTCTTGCTAATTGATTTGCTTTTTCGTTTAACTCTTTATATGTGAGATTTTTATTTTCGAACACTACTGCAATATTATCAGGCGTTTTTTCTACCTGTTCTTCAAATAATTGGTTTATAGTCTTATCTTTAGCATAGTCTGATTTTGTGTTGTTGAATTCGAAAAGTATCTTATATTGTTCTTTCTTTGTTAACATATCTATTTCACAAATTGGTTTCTCAAATGATTCTATAGCGCTATTCAATATCTGAATATAGTGGTCACTCATGCGAGATATTGTAGCTTCATCAAACATATCTGGATTATATTTAAATCTAATAAAAAGCTCATTCCCTTTTTCTGTAACTTCTAAAGCTAAATTAAATTCACCATCTTGATGAATATTATCCAATTCTTCTAAAAATAAAGTCCCCCTTATATTTTTAAACCAGTTTTGAAACGCAAAACCTACCTGAAATGGTTCTGCTCCTTTATATTTTTTTATTTCTCTTAAATCTTCAATTAAAGTAGTCAATGGATAATCGCAATATTCAAAGCTTTGAGCTACATTTTCTTTAATTTGTCTTAAAAGAGATTCAAAACTTATTTCTCCTGACAAGTTGCATATTACAACAACCATATTAACAAAATATCCAATTGCTTCATTATATTTATTGCTAGGTCTACCTAAAAACGGCAATCCTATAAGTATATCTTCTTGATTAGTATAACGGTATAGTAATACATTATAGGCTGTTAGCATGGTTACAAAAAGCTTGGCATTTTTGTTTTGTGAGAATTCTTTTATTTGTCTTGTTAAATTAGGATTAATTTTTTTTGTAATAGACTCCCCTTGATATTTTCGAACTTTTGTTTGGGGATTACCAAAATTCAAATCAAGAACGGGTATTTCATCAGGTAACTTTTTTAGCCAATAATCACGAGCGATGGTTCTCTTTTCACTTCTTAACATATCTTTTTGCCAATATACAAAATCAGAGTATGTAGATTTTATGCTTGAATCATCAAGTCTTGTTCTATTTTTTATACTAAAATAACATTTTTGAAACTCTTGTATAAATATAGCTGCAGATGTTCCATCAAATATAATATGATGAAAATTCATAAGCATAATATAGTCTTTACTAGGGGTACTAAATAATGTTATTTTTGCTAATGGTCCATTCTCCAAATCAAAAGGCTTTCTTGATTCTTCTTTAATTTTGCCTAAAATATATGCATCTGATAAACTTTCTAAATCTTTTTGTATAAAGCAACTTTCTTGATTTTCTAATATTGTTTGATGACTCTCACCATTGACCATATGAATAACTGTTTTTAAAACAGGGTGCCTATTAATCATATATTGGAATGTTTGTTTGAGTATTTCGATATCAGTATCTCTACTTATTCCAAATGCTATTGGACAGTTATATGCGAAATTTTCAGGTTCGGAATTATAAATAATCCAAAGAGCTTTTTGCTGCTCAGATAGGGGATAGGTAATCCTATCGTTAGGAAGACAAGGTGACGGTTCTTTTGTCTGAGATTTCTCAGACAAAAGAACCGTCACCTTGTCTTCACCTGTAAGAATTTTTAACATATTTTTTATATTATCTTTATCTATAATGCTTTCATCAATTAAATATTTAGCAATAGACTTTATATTTGGCAACTCATAAAATTGTTTTATTGATATTTTATCTCCATAAATGTTTTTTAAGTCACTTACTAATCTTAATCCTGTTAAAGAGTCAAAACCATATGCTTCCAGCGGTTCGTCTGATTTAACCAGAGACACAGAAATTTTAAGATATTCACTAATTATTTGCTTTAATACTTCTTCAATCTGCTCATTAGTAGGTAATTCATTAAGTTTACTCATGATTTTGCTAAACTTATCATCAAAATTTGACTTAACCTCATTACCACTATTAAGCCAACAACGTTTTTGTTCAAATGAATATGTAGGTAAAGAAATACGCCTTGGGAAATTGTTTTTGTATAGCAATTTCCAATCTATTTCTATTCCTGATATCCAAAGATTAGCAATTTTTAAAACATCGTTATTCTCTAAAAGCAGTTTTATCAAAGATTTTCCGTTCATTCCATCCATAATGTCGAATAATAATTTTTCAGGATTTTTAACGTTTCCATAGTATACATTTGGATCTATCATATTTTCTATAAAATTTCTTAGGCTTTCACTTAAACTTTTTGCATTTAAAGCTACTATTGCTAACCTTTCATCCATTTCTTCTCTTCCGATTTGGAGTGTATAAGCAACATCATCAAAAGAAACATTTTTGTTACTATCTAAAAATAATAAAAACTTCTTAGCATATTCTTTTAGTCGATCTTCATTTTTAGCAGAAAGCACAATAATATTTTCTTTTTCCTCCCCTAACCTTTCACCTCGCACATCTAGATTAGCATATTCTTCTAGTATTAGATGAGCATTTGCTCCTGTGGCTCCGAAGGAACTAATTCCTGCTCTTCTTGGATATAATTTGCCATCAATAAAAGGCTGTTTCCATTCTTCCAATTGATGTTGGACATAAAAAGGTGAATTTTCAAAATCGATATTAGGATTAAGATTTTCTGAGTTTATAGAAGGAACTAATTTCTTATATTTCATTTGCAATATTAATTTGGTCAAACCGGCTATACCTGATGCAGCTTCCAAATGTCCTATATTTGATTTTATAGAACCTATAGGACAATAATTTTTGCCTTTAATATATTTACCAAAAGATTTTGCTAATGCTGTAATTTCAATTGGGTCTCCTAAAGCAGAGCCCACTGCTTGAGCTTCTATATAACCTATTGTTCTAGGATCTACATTGGCTTTATCTAGTACATCTAATATTAAATTAGCTTGTGCATTTGGGTTAGGCACTGTATATCTATTTGCTTTACCACCATGGTTTAATGAACTTCCTTTTATAACTGCATAAATACAGTCTTGATCCTTTATTGCATTATTTATGGACTTTAGAAGTACTGCGCCTACACCTTCACCTGGTACGTATCCATCTCCGCCTTTACCAAAGCTGCAGCTTTTTTCCCCACTAGAAATTAAATTTAATTGGCTCAAGATTATATATTTTGATGGATGTAAACTTAAATTCACTCCTCCTGCTATTGCAACATCAGTCTCTCCTCTTTTAATGCTTTCGCATGCTAAATGTATTGCAGTAAGAGATGAAGAGCACATTGTATCTACTGCCATACTAGGTCCTCGGAAGTTAAAATAATATGATACCCTATTGGCTATTGATGCATATGAAGGCAAAGGAAGCAGTAAATCATCATATTGAGATTGCTGGTTTCCTAATAATTGGTATTGCCCATACATTACACCAACAAATACACCTACTTTGTTATCACTTAATGAATACCTGGTATAACCTGAATCTTCCACTGTATGCCATACAGTTTCTAGAAATAGGCGCTCTTGCGGATCCATAAGATCTGCTTCTTTGGGTGATATGTTAAAGAATAGTGGATCAAATTTATCTATGTCGTTTAAAAATCCTCCCCACCTGCTATAAGATTTACCTATCTTTCCTTTGTTTTCATTAAAATATAATCTATAGTCCCATCTGTCTTGAGGTATTTCAGTAATACAATTCTTACCTGATTTTAGATTTTCCCAAAGCGTCTGAATATCTTTTGCCATAGGATAGCTTCCACTAATGCCTATTATTGCTATATCTTCATTATATATTTGTGGCTTAATGGCAGCAGCTTCATTGTATGTTTGTGGTTTAATGGCATCATAATAATCTATATTAGAAAAACGTGGCTCTGTAGATAGTTTTTCATAAATATTCTTGTTCTCTAAATAATTTGCTAATTCTGAAATATTTGGATATTCAAATAAAAGAGTAGGATAAAGGTGGCATTTAAGCTTTTTTTCTAAATCATTTTCTATTTTTAATAACTGAGCTGAATCTAGACCCAGTTCAAAGAAATCAGTATCCAAACTTATTAATTTGGGATCCTTATCCAGTATGTTCGCAACAATTTGTTTTAAGTCATTTAGAATAAAGTCTTTACTATTCAGGTTTTGTTGCCACCTCTGGTGGCAGCAGGGTTGTAGAGTCTCCGGCGGCTTGTGAGCTTCCTCCAAGGTTCCTCTTATAGGGGGCTTTACCCCACACTCCCTAATCATTTTCTTTTCAGGTGCATATTGTTCTATATTTTTTATAAGTTCTTTTGATCTAATCTGTTTTATAGCTAATCTTTTAAACTCAGCACATATCTGTCCATCTTCATCATACAGTTCTATATCAAAGTAAGTTATATCACCAGATGTTACTGCCTCTAGTTTATTTAGGGGAATATACACA
The DNA here is from genome assembly GCA_963767415.1 of uncultured Eubacteriales bacterium. Taxonomy (GTDB): domain Bacteria; phylum Bacillota; class Clostridia; order Acetivibrionales; family CAVYEU01; genus CAVYEU01. The sequence goes on along the minus strand of CAVYEU010000044.1, from coordinate 12,463 downwards.
AAGCACTTGCTTTTCAAACCTTTTACTGCACGAAATGACTCTATATACATTGGAATAGATGGCTTGCCATTTATTGTACCAAATACCGATTTTATCCCTAAAACTATAGTAGATGCATCAAGAAATGCTGGATGGAGGAAAAAGTAATCTAGATAATCTTGTGCCAAGCTACTTAACCAAAGCTCTGCTAATAGATAAGTCTCACCCTCATATATTCTACCAAGACCTTTCATAAATTCATAATGATTTATTTGAACATTTCTTGCATACCCATAAGCTTTATCCATATCCAGCTCACTTATTGCACAATTTTTTAGTTCTTGGATATTTATTCTTTTATTAAGAATATCATTGTTGTCTATTAATACATCACATTCAAAATTTATAGCCTTATTTTCTTCTAAGATTTCATTATTTTTTATCTTTTGACTCATTGACACAGCCTTCCATTTGTCAGATGATTCTTCAAAAGTCATATGAATTTTTTTATCATAAGAAGATGTTGTGATTATTGGCTCTTTAAATATTATATTTCTAAGCTCAATTTTCTCGTGTTCAAACCCTTTAGAAATAAGAAGCCTATATATCATATCTAAATATGTAACACCAGGCATCATTCTAGCATCATATACCCTATGATCCCTTACTATGTAATCATCATTTTTCATCATTGAAAAAAATGTTAATTCATTTTTCCCATCTATATTAATATCCTTCTTTAGCTCTTCAAAAAATAATATAGCATCGTTACTTTTCAGGTCTTGCTGACGCCGAAGGTGGCAGCAAAGTTGTGAAGCCTCCGGCAGCTTGGGGGCTTCCCCCAAGGCCCCCCTATGGGGGATTTTCCCCCACACCCCCTAAATGGTAACATATCATCAGATATTTCAGATGCCCAATATCTTTTCTTATTAAACATTATTAGAGAAAATGGAGTTCTCGCATTTTCCTTGAGTTTATAATCACATAATATTAAATGTGCATTTGTACCTCCAAACCCAAATGAACTTATCCCAGCTCTTCTTGCGTCTTGAACCACATTCCATTCCAAAAGAGATGTATTTAAGTAAAATGGTGAATCTTCAAACTCAAATCTAGGATTTGGAACCTTACAGTTTAACGTAGGGGGTATTTTTTTATTTTGCATCGATAATATTATTTTGATAACACCAGCAATTCCTGCGGCACTTAATAGATGCCCAAAATTAGTTTTTACACTTCCCACTGCACAAAACTGCTTTTTGTCTGTAGACTCTCTAAATGCTCTAGTTAAAGCTTTAAGTTCTATCGGATCGCCTATCATTGTCCCAGTTCCATGTGCCTCTATGTAGCTTACTGTTTCAGGATTTATGTTTCCTTGTTTTAATGCTTTCTTTATTACTTCGTATTGTTTCTCAGGGTTTGGTGTCGTTATTCCCATTGTATGTCCATCATTATTTACTGCTGTAGCTTCTATTACTGCATATATCCTGTCACCATCGTTTATCGCTCTATCCAATGGTTTTAATAAAACTACTCCACATCCTTCTCCAGGAACAAATCCATTTGCATTTTCATCAAATGTATGACATTTGCCATTTGGTGATAATGCTCTTGCTTCACTTAGAATTATATATAGCTTTTCATCAAGTAATATATCCACTCCGCCTGCTATAGCAACCTCAGATTCACCTGATAATAAGCTCTGGCATGCAAGATGAATACTTACAAGCGAAGATGAACATGCAGTATCTACTACCATATTAGGACCTGTAAAGTTGAAGAAATGTGCTATATGTGCAGCTATAAAGTTTTGACCTAGCCCTATAATGCTATTTTTTATAAACTTGTCAATTTTTGATGCATAGTTCGCTGCTCTAGATCCTACAAATACTCCTACCTCTTTTCCCCATAATTCTTCTTTTTTATAACCTGCATCTTGTAAAGCATTTACGCTAGCCTCCAAAAATTGTCTAATAAGAGGATCAATATGGGGAGCTTCTTTCTCAGTTATATTGAAATATTCTGGATCAAAATATTCTATGTCATCTATAAATCCGCCCCATTTACTAATGCTTTTTCCTTCTTCATACGTTGGCGAATAGTATTTTTTTATATCCCACCTGTTCTTAGGAATCTCTCTAATACTACTTACACCACTTAATAAATTGTTCCAAAACTCATCCTTATTTCTTGCTCCTGGGAAATTGCACGATAGACCTATTACAGCTATTTTAGGATTATTGGTACTGATCAGACCCTGCTGCCACCTTCGGTGGCAGCAGGGTTGTGGAGCCTCCGGCAGCTTGGGGGCTTCCCTTATGGGGGATTTTCCCCCATTCCCCCTGATCAATAACGAATTATTATCTTCTAAATTACTGTTTTTATAATTTTCATAAATAAATTTACTGAGTGATGCTATTGTGGGATTTTCAAGTAATATAGATGGATTAATATTGATATTAAGCATTACCTCGATTTTCTTCACAATTTCTGCGATCATTATAGAATCTACTCCAAATTCCCCGAATGGAATATCATCTTGTAAATCTTCTATTTTTATTTTTAATTGTTCTGAAAATATCTTAAATAGCCATTGCTTTGTATCGCTATAAGCATTGCTTTTGTTATGCGTATTTACAGGAATTCTTAATTGTTTATTACTTTTTAAGTCTCTTATGGTGTCACCTCTAAATACTAACAATAATTTTTCTATATCAAACTTTTCTTTATCTACTATGCATGGCATAATACAAGAATCTTGGTTAAAATTAGCAGCAAGATCAAGCATATATATTCCATCATCTGTTGAGTGAGAAGTGAAGCCTAGTTGTTTGTAAATAGGACTTGTAACTTCTCCCATACCTACTTCCTTCCAATTTGGCCAATTGATTGATTTATAATATATATTGCCTTTGTTATTCTGGTATTTGGTAAAATAGTCCATATATGAGTTCGCAGCTGCATAATCGCTGACTCCTGATGCTAGCGATGGTAAGACTCCTGATACTGAAGAAAACAGTATAAAGAATTCAAGATTATCATCTTTAAAAATTTTGTGTAAGACTTGTAGTCCAAATATTTTAGGCTCGAATACTTTGCAAATATCTGTAATATCTTTATTTATAAAGGCAGGACTATTATTTATTGATAAACCTGCTGCATGAATGACTCCTCCTATTGGGCCTAATGTTTGCCTGATTTTTATAAAAAAGTCAGCGAGCTTTTCTTTATCACTTAAGCCACCTGAATATATGCTTAATGTAACTCCAGCTTTTTCAAATCCTATAAAGTTCTCAATTTTATTTTTCATCTCTTTATCTATACTATTGTCAGTTAAAATATTTGTCCATTGATTTTGCGGTGGAATTTCTTTAACCCCCATCAGAACAAGCTTTCGTATACCACTTTTAACAATATGTTTTGCTACTTCTATACCTATACCTCGTGTTCCCCCTGTTATTACTACTACTTTTTCTTTGTCAACAAATTCAAACTTGGCTAGCTTTTTATGTAATTTAGGTACTTCATGCTTTTTCATGTATGGAACGTATCTTATACCATTTCTATAGCAAGCTTCACTATCATCTGAATCTGCAATAATCTCATCTGATATAACTTTGATAATATCAACACTATCATCTATATCTATTGTTCTTGATACCACTTTCCCATATTCTGTGCTTAGCATTTTTACGATACCTGCAAACTCTGCACCGGCTAGGGTCATTTTCTTTGTCTTAAACTCTTGTAATCCTTTTGTAAAATGCAATATAAAGAATGAATTGCCCTTTATATTATTTATTAGTACTTGTAATATTTTTATTTTTTCTATATTTAATATATATTCATCAAGTTTCTCTTCATATATATCTGAGAAATCAAATACACCTAAAATTAATTCTTCTGCTCTAACCAATTCATTAATACTTTCTATTTCTAAGAAGTCATTTTGCAATGTAATAATTCTAATATTATCGTTCCATTTTAATAGCTCTTCAGTGAGATTTAGATTTTCGTCATTATTAAGTATAATTAATGTTCCGGTAATATTTTTTGGCCATTTTGTATTTATCTCGGATTTTTTCCACTGTTTAGTTAGAATCAACAATTCGTTTTTAATAATAGCTTTTGAGTTTGGTATCCAATATCTTTCTTTTGCAAATGGGTATGTTGGTAGATTTATCCGTTTTGGAATACCCTCTCTATAAAGGTTCTTCCACTCGATTTCCAATCCCCATACCCAAAACTTAGCTATATTAACATGTTTTTTATTTTGTATAATATCTTTTATAATATCACTACATTCACTAACACTAATTAGCACTTCAAGTCTTTTTTTATTTTCTCTTATATTACCAGTATATATACCTTGCACATCATGTTTATCCTGATTATAGGATTCTAATCTTAGTTTCAAATCGCTAATATCAGTTGCAATAATTGCAAGTCTTTCTTCCATCGCATCTCTGCCTATCTGTAAAGTATAAGCAATATCAGCAATAAATGTGTCTCTATGATCATTTAAATATATTAAAATGTCTTCAGCATATTCTTGTAGTCTATCTTTAGTTTTTGCAGAAATAACTATAATATATGGACCTTCCTCTTTATTCTCTAACCTCTTTTCTCTATTTATATATTCTTCCAAAACTACATGCGCATTTACACCTCCAAATCCAAATGAGCTAACTCCTGCACGTCTTAAATCTTTACATTCCCAATCTATTGTTCTATCAGCAATACAAAATGAAGTTCCAGTCAATTCTATATACGGGTTAAGTTCTTTGAAGTGAAGATTACCAGGTATCTTTTTGTATTTCATTGCAAGTAATACCTTAATAATTCCTACAATTCCTGCTGCAGTTTCTAAGTGACCTATATTTGTTTTAACAGATCCTATTACGCACTTTTCTGGCATTCCAAGGTTATCAAATGCTTTCTTTATTGCATTTATCTCAATAGGATCACCAAGGCTTGTTCCTGTTCCATGTGCTTCTATATATGATGGTAATCCCCCTGCATTTTTCCATGCATTTATTATTAATTCAGCTTGTGCATTTGGATTTGGTGCAGTTAAAGAATTGGCATGGCCTCCATGATTCTCAGCTGTTCCCTTTATTACTGCATAAATATGGTCACGATCTTCTATCGCTTTGCTTAATGGTTTAAGAAGTATTGCACCGGCACCTTCTCCTCTTACGTACCCGTTTGCATTTTTGTCAAATGTCTTGCACTGACCATCCTCAGCAAGCATTCCAACTTTACTAAATGATATAAACAATGTTGGAGTGATGATTACGTTTACTCCACCAGCTAAAGCCATATCGCTTTCCCCAGCGTGTATTGACTGCACTGCCCTATGTATTGCAACCAATGAACTTGAACATGCCGTATCTATTGGTTCACTTGGGCTACGAAAATCTAATAAGTAAGAGATTCTGTTTGTAAGTATCGAATGAAACATTCCTGTTGATGTTTGGGCTTCAACCTCTGTACCACTTTTATTTATAAGTTCTGTATAATCTGCTGTTGCAACGCCTACAAATAAACCTGTTTTTGTTCCTGCTAATGAGGATGTTGAATATCCCGAATCTTCAATTGTTTTCCATACTACCTCTAAAAAAATTCTTTGCTGTGGATCCATAAGTTCTGCTTCTTTTGGAGATATCCCAAAAAATAGAGGATCAAATTTATCTATATCAGGCATAAAGCCACCATATTTTACTTTAGTTTGATCTAAATAATCTTCCCAGTTCCATCTCTCTTTTGGGATTTCACTGATCATATCTACGCCGCTAATTAAATTTTGCCAGAAGGTTTCTAAGTCCGGTGATTTTGGCATAACCCCTGCCATTCCTATAATCGCAATAGGTTCAAATCTTTCATTTGCAGTATTTTTATTTTTATTTCTTACTTTTTTAGATTCAAGGTTAATAGATTTTAATACCTTTTTATGCTTTAATGTTTTTAGGTTATCTCCAAAATAATTTACAAATTCAGTTTTGTAGACATCTAGAAGATTATTTTTAATTTCATCTATTGTAGAATATTCAAAAAAATATGAAGGCATTATATTTAAAGAAAATTTTTCGTTAATAATATTAGCAAACTTTGTAAAAGTGATAGAATCGAAACCCAATTCTCCTAGCTCAATGTCAGATTCAATACTTTCTTTTTTAATTTTTAATAACTTTGAAGATTCAGCTATTAAACTTTCATTAATCTTATCTAACAAATCATTTTCATCAATTTCGTTAGTGTCTTCTTCAATCTCAATTTCTTCAAAGCTCATCCCATCTTCATCACCTGGTATCCAATATTTCTCTTTAGCAAATGGATATCCTGGTAAAGAAACACGATTAGGTCTTTTATCACCATATAGTTTGTTAAAATCTACATCTTCTCCATAAACCCATAATTTACATATTTCATTAAGTTTTTTTATCTCCATAGTTTGGGCATGTAATTTTTCTATCAATTCATCCATATTTGAAGCTATAAATGCTAATCTACAAGGCATCGATTCTCTTCCAACTTGCAATGTATAAGAAATATCTGCTAATGATTCATTTCGATTTTTTTCAAAATAATTAGCTAACTTATTTGCATACTCTTTTAATCGCTCCTCATTTTTTGCAGAAAGAACGAAAACAGACGAACCTTCATTTCTCATTTCACACTTATTAACTCTCACTTCTTGCAAAACAACATGAGCATTTACACCACCAAATCCAAATGAACTAACCCCTGCACGCCTAATGTCATCGTGGGGGTTCCATTCGATTAGATCATTAGCCACATAAAAGGGTGTATTCGCCAAATCAATATATGGATTCAATTCTGTAAAATTCAAATTTTTTGGTATTTTTCTGTATTTCATTGAAAGCAATACTTTTAAAACTCCGGCAATTCCTGCTGCAGATTCCAAGTGCCCAATATTTGATTTTACTGATCCTAAAGCACATTCGTTTGGCATTCCTATTTCATTAAATGCTTTCTTTATTCCATTTATTTCGATTGGATCACCTAGACTTGTACCTGTTCCATGCGCTTCTATATATGTCGGTAGTCCTCCTGCTTTAGACCATGCCATCGATATTAAATCTGCTTGAGCATTTGGATTTGGCACTGTTAAAGAATTTACATGACCTCCATGATTTATAGCAATGCCCTTAATTAAAGCATATATATGATCTCCATCTTCAATGGCTTTACTTAATGGTTTTAATAAAATCGCTCCGGCACCTTCTCCTCTTACATACCCATTTGCACTTTTATCAAAAGTTTTACAACATCCATCCTTTGATAACATTCCTGATTTATTAAATGATATATGCATTGTTGGTGTGAGAATTGCATTTATACCACCTGCTATTGCCATGTCACATTCACCTTCCTGTATGGCTCTCACAGCATGGTGTATTGCGACAAGTGAGCTTGAACATGCGGTATCTATTGCTTCACTTGGTCCGTTAAGGTTTAAAATATATGATATCCGATTTGCTAATATAGAATGGAACATTCCGGTACTTGTTTGAGCTTCCACTTCTATGTTGTTTTGATTTAATAATTCAAAATAATCAGATGAAGATAAAACTCCTACATAAATACCAGTCTTTGTTCCAGACAGATCAGAGGCTTTATGCCCGGAATCCTCTATTGCATGCCATACCACCTGTAAGAATATTCTTTGCTGCGGATCCATAAGCTCTGCTTCTTTGGGTGATATCCCAAAAAATAATGGATCAAATTTGTCTATATCCGGAATGAATCCTCCATATTTTATGTCTGTTTTGTTTGCTTCTTTGTTCGGATCTCCATAATATTCCTCCCAATCCCAACGATCTTTTGGAATTTCGCTAACCATATTCACGCCATTAATAAGATTCTCCCAGAATATTTCTAAATCTTCTGATTTTGGCAATACACCTGCTATTCCGATTATAGCAATTGGATCATAATCCTGATTTTTATTTGATTCATTTCTAATAGTATTTTCTTTTATTAAATCAGGTATTATTTTTGAGTTTCCATTGTGTCTAGAGGCTTTAGCTGTTATATTTTCATTATCTTGTTTGTATTGCTTTTCTAAATCAGGTTTATGAATTTCTGTAATTTTATCTTCATAATTTTCAATTAGATATTTAACAATAAACTCTAGGGTATTGTGTTCGAAAAATACTGATGGCATAATATTTATCTTGTAATAATCATTTAATCTATTACTAAGTTGTGTAAAAGTAATTGAATCAAATCCAAATTCACTTATATCTGCTTCAACATCGATATCACTAAGCTTTATGCCAAGTATTTCATTTGTGAATCCTTTTATAACTTTTTGAACTTTTTCAATAATAAATGTTTCATTATTTTCTGTAATTTTTATTCTAAGCTGTTGCCGAATCTTTTCTATATTTCCCTCAATTACCGCAAAACAAGGATATGGTTGAGTCAATCCGTCAAAAAATACCTTAATACCTTCTTCATCGCTCATTGCCTTCATAGCAAATGTTGTGTCCAACATTATTTCGGTTTCTTCGTCAACCTTCATTCCTCCATTTTTCCAAAGAGGCCAGTTGATAGATAAGTATTTACAATGACTGCTTTCTTCAGACTTCATTTGAATATACTCATCCATAAATCTATTTGCATATGCATAATCACATTGACCTATGTTTCCGATAAGTCCAATTATTGATGAAAAGGTTACAAAAAAGTCTAGCTGTTCTTCTTGCAATGCTTCATCGAGATACTGTAAGCCATACACTTTTGGTGCCAAAACATCTTTTATCTGATCAGTGGATTTCTTCAAAATAAATGAATCCCTTAAAACCCCTGCTGCATGAATTACTCCATCTATATGTCCATGCTTTGATTTTATCTCATTTACAAGCGTTGCTACATCCTCTTTTTTTGATATGTCAGCTTTCATGTAAAATATATTTTTATCCAGATTATTTCTTACATCTTCTGCTATTTCTGATCTTCCTATTAAGACAATTTTACATTTTGAAGTTTTCAATAAAACCTTCGCAAATTTTTGTCCTAATCCTCCCATTCCACCTGTTATAAGATAAACGCCATTTTCTTTTATTGGTACATTTAAATTTTTAAAAGAATCCGGGATGAATTCCTTAAAAACTTTTATATACCGATTTCCATTTTCATATTTGATTTCAACATCGTCTGAATATAATTCTTCCTCTATTATTTTTTCATCATTACTGACAGGACGTAGGCAGTGACAGGGGACGGTTCCTTGACACACTTGCACTAGTGCAAGTGTGTCAAGGAACCGTCCCCTGTCACTGCCTACGTCCTGTCCCCTTGTTCCTTCTAGTTGTAGAGACTTAAATGTGATCTTTGGATTTTCGAGGTTTACAACCTTACCAAATGCACTTATTGCTTTGCAATACAGACTATTTCCCTTATTTACATACATTATAGTAATTCTGTCTTTAACTTTTTGTTTTATTAAATCTTGAACTATAGCAAAAAGTTCAAAAATGTCTTCTTCTCCATTACCTTTTTGGTGATAGATTACTTTCTTTATATCTTTAATGCCTGTAGTTGTAAAGCTTGATTTTTCCCAGATATTTCGAAAATAGATTAGATCATTTTTGGGTTTTTCAATCATTCTAACTAAGAAGTCTTTAATTATTACGAGTTCTTCCCAAGAATTATTTAAGATTCTAATATCAAACTTTAGTACACTTGATTTAGTCTGAATAACATGAATATAGCACTTCTTTGTTAGTGGTCTTAAAATTTGAACTTCACTTATTGAAAATGGAAGAGGTGTGCCATTTAACTTTTCTTCTTTATTATATAAAAATACTATACAGGCTTGCAAAGCACCATCCATTATTGAAGGATGGAGCGAAAATTCGCTAAAATTATCATCACAAGCTGATGGTAGCTCTAGATATACTAAGGTTTCTTTTTGATTAGAGGTTATTTTCTTGATTGATCTAAATGCATTTTGGTATTGAAGTCCTATTGAATTAAAAAAATTGTAGCATTTATTTACATCAATGTCCAATCCCTCTTCTACATTTACTGATATAGCCTCTTTCCCGGGCATAAAATTTTCTTTTTGGGCACTAATTTCATGTTGATTCTTAGCTTCCAATATAATTTTGCCTTGAGCATTAATTAATTTTTCTCCAATTTCATTTATTGAGTAGACTTCATATCTTGATTGATTATTCTCTAAATAAGAAAGTGTTATGAAGATATTTTTTGAATTACTATCTACTTCAATTGGTCTTAACCATACAGTTTCTTTTATTGTTGTAACATTTTTCCCAAAAGCCTTATCACCAGCAGTTTTAGCCATTTCTATAAAGACCACTCCAGGTAGAATCCTTTTTCCATTTATCAGATGATCAGATACAAAAAATTCATTTGATTTTAATGTTTTCATAAACAGGATTCCTGATTCAGGTGGAGTTCTTACTCCACCTGAATCTTGGAAACCGTTATCCAGAAGTGTATCGTCGCTTATCTCACCACCTGAAAGAGGTGAGAGTATTAGCGACGGTAGCTGTCGGATAAATCTTATTACTTGAGAAGTTGATATATCTTTATCCAATAACGGACTTGCTATTGTTTCATTCGATTCCTTATTTTTAAGGCTTGAGAATAAAAATAAATCTTTATTGAACATGTATGTTGGTAAAGAAAATTTCCTATAATCTTTCTTTATAATTATTTTCCACTTGATATCAATACCTTTTAACCAAAGATTCAATAAATTATCTTCCCATATAATTTGATCTGTTCCACAAAAGATGTCTAATAAAATCAAGTTATCCACATCTATATTTGATATAGATATAAGCTTATTTATCCATTCAGAAGTATTTTTTATACTAATAATATTCTTACTATATTTTCTTAATAATTTATATTGATTTTGTTTATTTAAATATCTTTCTTGCCTTTTTCTTAAAATTGTTGCTGCTTCTTCATAATCAGGATTGTCATTGATTAAAAGCTTAACTAAGAGATCTTTAGGCATTACTTCATCTACTATTAAATCTAAAACTTCATTAAACTCAGCACTTTCTAAAATATTTACATCACTTAGATTCCACTTTTTATCTAATCTTTTTATGGAGCTTAAAATAACAAACATTAGCAAAATACTTTTTCTTTTCGAATTAAGAAAATTTGGATCTTTTGATCTATTATTAATTATTTCTATAATATCAATCCCATACTTCGTCGTTACATTGTTCCACTCTTCAATGAATTTTTTAAATGTATACTGACTTATGTTAAGCATCTTTGCTTTTTCTATATTTTCTTTTAGGGTTTTTTGCGTACCTAAATAATTATCAAGAACTTCTTGCGTACAGTACCCCATATTTACGACTATATCTCCAAACAAAAGGGCTGTTTCTTTTTGTTTCATCAAAACTTCTTCAAGTTGTTGCGAGGTTATTTCGTTATTTTTCATCAAAATCATTCCGATTTTAGGTATTTCATCAAATTTATTATAAATTTCTTTAAGATTTATAATTTCATCAACGTCTAAGTTATAGACCTCTGCACTTTGTATCTCAAGTCCTCTCATAAGTGTTTTGACATAACTTTCATTAAATTGGAATGTATCAATTATTTCACAAGATGAGGAATCATAAAAAGGAATAGATGGACTACTGATTTCTAGTTCATTTAATTCTTTTTTATCTGCAAGAACTGCTAAAATATCATCAATATTTGCCATATTGCATACAGTTAGCGCTACCCATACCCCAGTACCTGAGGCAGCAATCATTCTTGGAGACTCCATTATTTCTAATAACGCAAGAATATATGAGTAGCAGGCTACATATTGATATATCAGAGTATTCTCAAAATCTTTAATATCACGATCTATACCTAAATTATCAAGACATTTCATAATATTATTCCAAACATGCTTAAATATATCGAGTTTTAATAACCTCTTAACATCGGAATTTTCTATTTTAGGTAAGTTGCTTATACTCAAAACGAATTTCTGTTTTGACTTTTTAAAAAACTGGTCTTGAGTTATATTATTTACAAAGTCTGATATTTCTTTTTTTGTTTTTACACATGCACCTATTCGGCAGTCAAACATTTCTCTACCAAGAAGTAAGGTTTTGCAAATATTATTTAATTCCATTTGTTTGTATTTTTCAGTATTTACAAAAGTCTTTCCAAGAGCTTACTAATTCTAATAAACTGGCTTCTGATTTTGCAGAAAGTAGAAATAGTTCATTTTCTTGCTTATGTTTGGGCTGCGTATGTTTTGCGTTGTTTTTCCCTTCAATAGTATCTACATATTCTTCTAATAGAACATGAGAGTTAACACCTCCAAATCCAAATGAGCTAACCCCTGCCCGAAGCGGAGTACTGCTACTTTCTTGCCAGTCACATGATTCTAGGGCAGGAATAAATGGGGATGATTTAAAATCAATGACAGGATTAATAGTGCTTACATTGAGTGTGG
>CAVYEU010000043.1:0-15738 GCA_963767415.1 uncultured Eubacteriales bacterium | reverse complement strand
ATGTTCCTTCGTCTTCGTCCTCTTCCACATCCACCTCCTTGTCTTCCTCCTCTGCTTCTGCATCCGCGGGCAGGGCAGCTGCGGCAGCATCTTCTGTTGGCAGCCGTGCTGCTCGTGCAGCTGCTGAACGAGACAGCAGACGACATCCGAAAGGAACAATGAGAAAGATCGAGACCGAGGAAGAAGGAGAAATACAGGCAGTGGCGGTGGTGCAATGGATGATACAGGTGCAGCTGCAGGGCCACCACAAGCACAGGGATGGGCACGTCGTGGTGATCATACCAAGGCTGCAGGAGGAGGAGCAGGAGGAGCAGGCGCCAGTAAGAACAGGAAACATCAATATCGAGTCAAAGTTTGCCGTCCGCCTTGTCTGTTCTTTGCCAACATCATCTGGTCTTGTTCGCATGCGTGTCTGTGTGTTATGCAGGTTCCAGAAGCATCGGCAGCAACCTCAAACTCTAGCAGCTCTTCCTCTTCGAGTACATCTTCGTTTTCCTCTTCTTCAGCTGCATCGTCTACATCATCCTCTTCTTCCTCTTCGTCATCCTCTCATCTTGTTCCTGGCTCTATCACTATTTTGCGTTCTCGCTCTTCCAAAGCTGAGGCAGCGGACAAAGCAGCGGCTGTCTTAGCAGAAGCCTGCGCTCGGTTTGGATTAGGTGCATTTGGTGATGAATGTGACACGTCATCATCTGCAGCTGCAGCAACAGCAACAACAGCAGCAGTAGTTGATTCATCGGCTGACACTGCTGCAACCTCTTCAACAGCGCGCGACGTTTCGGCCGCAAAGGAGCACGATACTGGTGCTGACATAACATCATCCACATTCACAGCAACGACGTTCGCATCAATCGTCCTCTTCCTCACATCGGGACCGATATAAACGAGATAGAGAGGTTTGTTCGCATTTATTTGCTTTTATGGCTTTTCTCCTTGTTCTTTGCTTGGCTTTTACCATGTTTTGCATCTGTTTCATATATTTTGTTTGTATATGCTGCGAGGCCATCGTCTGCTTCTGCTGTTGCTGCTACACCCGGTGCGGGCTTGTTTCTCAGAACTCTCGTCTTATGCAACGGTCGAATGCTACGGCGAGTGCTGCTTCCTCCTCTTCATCATCATCTTCTGCTGCGTCTGTGTCTTTGTTCGCCTCTTCTGCTCCTTCCTCTCCTCCTGCGGCTTCCGCCTCTCCATCCGCCACACCCAGCTCCTCACCGCGTTCGTTTGCCTAATCATCCTCATTAGCATCCTCATCCTCTGCCACATCTACATGCTCTGCGTCCTCATTGTTGTTGTCGGCCGCTTCGTCGTCGTCGTCATCCTCATCTTCATCCTCCTCCTCTTCATCCTCTCCTGATTCAGACTGGCGCAGCTTGGCAGGTCGAAATGAACGAGGTCAGATGGCGCGACGACGAGAAATATTCGTCATGATCGACATGCAGGAGGAGGTGGAAGTGGAAGTGGAGGAGGAAGTGCGAATCGCGCCTCACAACCAGCTGCGGCTGGAATTTGGAAAGCAAAGGTTTCTTCCTCCTCTTCCTCCCCTTCTTCCTCCTCCTCCTTATCTCAGCGTGAATCATCCTCTCCGGCGCCTCCATAAATGTTCATGATGGCAGCCTACTCGCTTTTTTTTTCATTTTCGTTTTTCATCAACTCGTGTTCTTTTTTTTGTGTCTCTCTTCCATGAATTTGTGCTGCTGCATGTGAGAAGAACATATTCACATTCTCCGTCTACCACCTGTTCTCCTTTTCTCCACGTCGGCCTCTCTTTTTGCATTGCCTTGATGTTCGTGCATCTTGCATTGCAAAGGAAACAAATTCAATTCATTTCAGCTCACCTGTCCTCTTCTTCCTTGCTTCTGGACCTCATCTTGTACAGCCATGGGTGGCAGAATTTAATTTTTTTGCAAGCTGTGCGGCCTGATGGATGGCATCGATGCAGGGAAGATGGTGCCTGTCCCGCCCTTCTCTTCGTCATATGCATCCGTGGCTCCAATTAATTTTGACTCCTCGTATCAAAGCATGTCCCAGTGTGCTGCTAATTCTGCAGCCTGCTGTTGTCATTCTTTCTCCTCCACCGCTGTAGCTGTTGTTCGTGCCTCTCCGGCTCCTTCAACAGTTGCGTGCATAATGCCAAGAAAGTTTCTTCTTCTTCTGCATCTGACTTAAAGTCGATGTATTTTGATCAAGACAAAAGCATCGAGATCGATCGATATCTTGCATGCGCATGCATGCATACATGCATAAGCATCTTGTAAATTCGTGTATACATGTCTATAGAATCGCTGCGCTGCCATTTGTTCACCTTGTCTGGCCAGACTGTCCATACTCCTTTTTTTGCAAGAAAAAAACCATGCAGGTCAAGACCATTAATTGCGTGTCACCAACGCTGGTCTTGTTCCTTTTCCCTCCACTTTTTTTTTCTCCTTTCTCCTCTGCAAATACCAGAATGAGCATTTTGCACGATGTTTCGTCGCCCAGAAGCAGTTGTGACAGTGTTAAAACATCAAGAATGATTGTGCGTTTGTCTCGTCTATCATCGCAGAGTGATTATTTTGCTGAAATGGAAGTAATCTATGTTCTGTTGCTTCTTCTCTTTCGGCTTCTCCTGCGACATCATCATCTCACTCGTCGTCTTCTTTCTCAGCCGCTTCCTCTGTTGATGTACCCGCAAGCATCAGTAAGGAAGGTAAACGCGCTGATTACTTGCAATGGGATGATTATTTTATGAGTATTGCTGTGTTGAGTAGTATGAGAAGCAAGGATCCCAACAGACAAGGTTTGTGAGTACATGATTTGTGTTGTGCGAAAAGAAGGAGGACACGATATATACCTTCCATTTTCAATTGAGCAGGTAGAGATATTTAAACCAACAGGGACAAAATGTTATGTATATACAAAGCATATAGAACATACTAAATTTGATATAATTATAGCAGATACAGACGAGAGTGTGCTAGTAAAAATAAAGGGATTTGAAGTAAGATCATTACCAAAGCAGGCTAAAGTACCTGATGTAGTATACTTAAGTAATGTCTGGGAAAAGCAAGATATACTTATAAAAGATGAAGCCCAGACTGATATTATAATTTTTGATTCAGAAGATAATCTCTATAAAGATTTGGGAGATAGATACAATTGCCAAATTACAAAAGTTTCAGAAGATGAACTCCCTGTTTATCCTGTATTCGCTAAAGTCAAGAATTACTAGTTAAAAGGTCAAGCAATAAGGCAAAATTAATTTATATATCAAGACAAGGCACACCAGAAGAACTAGCAATATCAGGTTTTTTGAAAACACTGCAGCTAGAGAATCCTAAATTTAAGTACAAAGTTATAGAAAGTAATAATACCGAGGAAATCATAAATGAAATCGATGCTGATGGAGAAGAAGTTCGTTATATTGAAGGAATAAGATATGTAAAAAAATTGAAAGAGTTATCTTTAGATAAAGATGAAGAAAATAGAGACATGGAAATAAAAAATGATGGTGTTTATTTAATTACAGGAGGTGCTGGAGGATTAGGTCTAATATTTGCTAAATATTTAGCAAATAAAGCCAATGTTAAATTAGTACTTACTGGAAGATCTGATCTAACACCTGAGAAACAGACTGCTATTGATGAAATTATATCTTTAGGAAGTGAAGTACTGTACATAAGAGCGGATGTATCTGATGAGGAGAATGTACACGAACTAATAAGAACTATACGAGAAAAATATGTAAGTTTAAATGGAGTAATTCATAGTGCAGGAATAATTCATGATGCATTTATAATAAAAAAGACAAAGGATCAAATTACAGAAGTAATAAAACCTAAAATATACGGAATAAAATATTTATATGATTCACTAGAGGAAAGCCAAACTGATTTTTTTGTTTGTTTTTCTTCAATAGCTGGGGTATTCGGAAATATAGGACAGTGTGATTACGCATATGCAAATAGCTACATGGATAACTTTGCACTGCAAAATAAAGGAATAACGTCGATAAACTGGCCACTTTGGAAGGATGGTGGTATGAAGGTAGACAAGGAAATAGAAAAAATGTTTAAAAATACAACTGGAATATTTCCTCTTTGTAAAGAAAACGGAATAAAAACATTTAACATAGCAATAATAAAATCACAATCTCAGCTTATAGTATTAGAAGGTGAGATTAGTAAAATATTAAGAAGTATCGAAACAGTTAAGCGAAATGTTGATGAGAAAAAAATTATTAAACCTGAAAATCATGATAATTGGTTAGAGAAATTACAGATTGACTTATTAAAAGAAGTATCTAAGATTTTAAGAATCAATGAAGCCGATATCGATATAGAATCAGATTTATCGAGTTTTGGATTTGATTCAATAACATTTACACAATTTAGTAATAAAATCAATGATATATATAAAATAAGTATTAATCCTTCAATATTTTTTGAATACCAAACCTTACAATCATTTTCTAAATACATTATTGAATCTTATAATGATACATTACACGAATTTTATGGTACAACTATAAACATTACAGTTAACCAATCTGGATCAAGAAATGAAACTTCTTCTCAATCAATTAAAAGAAGAGATAGATTTATCAATGGAAACCGGCAGCACTTAATTTTTACAAAATATGAAATAGTTAATGAACCAATAGCGATAATAGGTATGGCAGGTATAATGCCTCAGTCTCCTAACTTAGAAACCTTCTGGCAAAATCTTATAAATGGTGTAGACATGATAACCCAAATACCTAAAGATCGCTGGAATTGGGAAGATTATAAAGATCAAACCAATTTAAATATGGCGGATTTATGTCAGATGTAGATAAGTTCGATCCATTATTCTTTGGGATATCACCGAAAGAAGCAGAACTTATGGATCCACAACAAAGGATATTTCTAGAGATAGTTTGGAAAACTATAGAAGATTCAGGTTATAAGGCATCTAGTTTAGCCGGAACGAAAACCGGATTATTTGTAGGGGTTGGATCTAGCGACTATAATGAACTATTAATAAAGAATGAAGTCAAAATTGAGGCCCAAACATCCACTGGTATAGCACACTCTGTTTTAGCTAACAGAATATCTTATTTGCTTGATATACATGGACCAAGTGAACCGATAGATACAGCATGTTCAAGCTCACTGGTTGCAATTCATCATGCAGTTAAAGCTATACATTATGGAAATTGTGATATGGCAATAGCTAGGTGGTAGTAAATGTAATACTAACTCCTACATTATATATTTCCTTTAATAAAGCTGGAATGCTCACAGAAGACGGTCATTGTAAGACATTTGATAAAGATGCGAATGGGTATGTCAGAGGAGAAGGTGCTGGTGGTCAATATTACTAAAACCATTAAATAAAGCAATTCTCAGATGGTGACCATATTTATGCAGTTATAAAAGGAACAGTAGAGAACCATGGAGGCCGTGCGAATTCACTAACTGCACCAAATGCAAATGCTCAGGCAAAATTTATCGTAAATGCATGGAGAAATACAGGAGGATTACCATCATATATAGAAGCACATGGAACAGGAACAAGCCTTGGAGACCCTATTGAAATAAACGGAATCAAAAAAGCTTTTGCTGAAATAGGTATGCCTAGAGAAGTGTGTAATTGGCGCACTAAAAAGTAACATAGGACATCTTGAAACAGCTGCAGGGATTGCAGGAGTAATAAAGGTATTACTTGCAATTAAGTATAAAAAGATACCTGGAAATTTAAACTTTAAAGAAATCAATCCTTATATAGAACTAACTGGAACTCCATTTAGTATTGTAGATAAAACAATAGATTGGGAACCTGAAGATATAAGACGTGTGGGAGTCAGCTCATTTGGATTTGGTGGAGTTAATGCACATGTAGTTCTGGAAGAATATGTAGGTGATATAGAGCAGAAAACAGAAGTTAAAGAACAGAGAACACAAATTTTTATTCTTTCAGCTAAAAATGAAGAAAGATTAAAAGAATATGCAGAAAATATGGTCGCATTTTTAAATATAAACCCAAAAATAGAACTTGCAGATATTACATATACACTACAAGTTGGAAGAGAAGCTTTTGATGAACGGCTTGCTATAATAGCACTTGATATTAATACATTAAAAACTATCTTATCAAGCTATTGTGAAGGGAAAACCGACATAGATAATCTTTATACTGGTAATATTAAAACAAATCGCAGGGTACTAGATATAATGAATAATGCTACTGATGGCAATGCTATTGCAAGAGATCTTGTAGATTATGGAAGACTAATAAATATAGCAAAGCTATGGGTAATTGGGCTAGAAATAGACTGGAATAATTTATATAGCGGATATACACTAAAACGCTTATCATTACCAACGTATCCATTCGCAAAAGAAAAATATTGGATGGAAACGTTTGCTAAAGATAAAAAATATCATTTAAAATTTAGACATATAAAAAGCCAGGAATATAAAATAGTTGAAGAAAGCCAATGTAAATTAGAAAAAAGTAATGAAACATATTTCCCAATAAATCAGGATATTTTAAACACTAAAATCGCAAATGATTTAATAAAAGATGTCAGTCTCATTTTGAAAATAGAAGAATCAAATCTCGATTTAAATTCTAATATGAGTGAATTTGGGTTTGATTCTATCTCATTTACTCAGTTTGCAAATATCTTATCAGCTAGGTATAGTATTGATTTGAAACCTTCTAAACTTTACGAATACGGTTCACTTAGTGCATTGATAACATACCTTGGACAAAACTATACAAATATACTTTCAAAATACCATAATATCCAGCAAGAATCTTCAGAAAATATAAGGAAAAACATATCACCTTTAAAATTAGATAAGATAAAATCTATTAAACACTGTTCGTACAATAATTACCTAAACTCCTCTGAAAAATACTTAGCAGATGAACCTATTGCAATAGTTGGAGTTAGTTGCATGATGCCTTGTTCTAATAATTTAGAAGAATTCTGGCAAAATCTTATTTCTGGTAAAGATATGATAAATGAAATCCCTGAAGATAGGTGGGATTGGAAAACTTACTATGGAGATCCTTCTAAAGAACTAAATAAGACAAGTATCAAATGGGCAGGATTTATGAATGAAGTAGATAAATTTGATGCTTCATTTTTTAAAATATCTCCTAAAGAAGCAGAGCTGATGGATCCACAACAGCGAATATTTTTGGAAATTGTATGGAAAACAATAGAAGATGCTGGTTACAAAGTTTCCGATTTATCAACAACAAAAACCGGGATATTTGTTGGTGCTACTGAGTCGGAATACAAATATTTAATAGAGCAAAGTGACAGTCAATTAGATGCTCAAATTCTTACAGGTAATTATTATTCAATTATTGCAAATCGTATTTCATATTTATTGAACTTCAATGGACCAAGTGAAACAATAGATACTGCATGTTCAAGCTCTCTTGTCGCAATACATAAGGCAGTTCAAGCAATTAGAGAAGGAGATTGTAAGATAGCAATAGCTGGAGGAATAAAAGTATTACTTTCTCCAGAAAATTTTATTCTTACTGAAAAAGCTGGAATGCTATCTATTGATGGAAGATGTAAAACATTTGATAAGAGTGCTAATGGTTATGTAAAAGGAGAAGGTGCAGGTGCAATACTTCTTAAACCATTGAGCAAAGCTTTAGAAGATAATGATTATGTATATGCTTTAATAAGAGGTACTTCTATAAATCATGGAGGGCATACAAGCTCTCTAACAGTACCTAATCCAAATGCTCAGGCAGAACTAATTGTAAACGCGTGGAAAAATGTAGAAGGGCTGCCATCATATTTAGAAGCGCATGGAACAGGAACAAGTCTAGGAGATCCTATTGAGATAAATGGGATAAAAAAAGCTTTTGATGAAATAGGCATGCCAAAAAAATGTGCTATCGGTTCGGTTAAAACGAATATAGGTCATCTTGAGACAGCCGCCGGAATTGCAGGCATAATAAAGGTATTACTTTCAATAAAACACAAAAAGATACCGAGGAATTTGCACCTTGAAGTGCTTAACCCATATATAGAATTAACTGAAACTCCATTTAGTATCATAGATAAAACCATAGATTGGGAATGTGAAGGATTAAGGCGTGCAGGAATTAGCTCATTTGGATTTAGTGGAGTTAATGCTCACGTAGTACTTGAGGAATATGTGAATAGAGAACAGAAAATAGAGATCAGAGAACAGAAAACACTAATATTTATTCTTTCAGCTAAAAATGAAGAACGGTTAAAAGAATATGCAAAAGATATGGTTACATTCATAAGTAAAAACCCAGAAGCAGAGCTTTTAGATATTGTATATACGCTACAGATAGGTAGAGAAGCTTTTGATGAACGACTTGCCATCATAGCTTCTGACATTAATACATTAAAGTCTACCTTAATGAACTATTGTGAAGGGAAAGACAATATTGAAAATCTTTATACTGGAAATATTAAGACATATAAATCGAAATTTCTTTCAATGATCAATGGAAATACTGGTCAAGAGTTTTTGAAGAATTTAATACGACATGAACAACTTGCTAATATTGCTGAGTTGTTTATATTCGGAGCAAATATCTCATGGGATACACTATATGATGAATATAAGCCAAACCGTATACCATTACCTACATATCCGTTTGCTAGAGACAGATATTGGATATCTCAATTAAATAACATTACTAAAAATACAAAACAAGTAACAAGTAAATTGCACCTTCTAATAGATTCGAATGAGTCTACACTAGAAGAGCAATGCTTTAAAAAAACATTTACCGGAGAAGAGTTTTATCTAAAAGACCATATAGTACAACAGAATAAGGTATTACCTGGTGCTGCTTACCTCGAAATTGCAAATATTTCAGGTAAGTTCGCTTGTAAAAATCAAAAAATATTAGTAATTAAAAATGTTTTTTGGCTAAAACCCATAATAGTTAATGATGATAGAAAAGACATATATATCAGTCTATCTCCAAACTCTGACTCTATCGCGTATGAGATTTACTCTAAAGAACAAGAGGAAAAAACGATATATTCTCAAGGAAATTTAGTAGTATCCACCTTTGATTCGCAAAATGAACTTGAAACAACCACTGAAAAAATTAATATTGAAGCTATTAAGTCAAGGTGTAAAGATAAGTTAACCAAATCCCAATGCTATCAAAAATTTACAGAGATAGGACTTAACTATGGTCCAATGTTTAGGACAATGAAGGAAATTTTAGTAGGTGCTCAAGAATGCTTTACAGAACTTGAAGTACCAGATACAGAAGGCTACTTCATACTTCACCCATCAATTATAGATGGTGCTTTTCAATCAGTTCTAGGATTAATGCAAAATAATAATGGCATATACCTCCCATTTGCAGTTGATGAAATAGAAATACTAAAACCAACTGCTACAAAATGTTATGTATATACAAAGCTTGTTAATGATACTAAATTCGATATAGTTATAGCAGATACCGGTGGAAATGTGCTGGTTAAAATAAAAGGATTTGAAGTAAGATTATTACCAAAGCAGACTAAAGTATCTGATGTAGTATACTTAAGTAATGTATGGGAAAAAGAAGATCTACTAATGAAAGATGAAAATATTTCTGATATTGTAATTTTTGATTCAGAGGATGGTCTTTATAAAGATTTAGGAGATAAATATAATTGCCAAGTTACAAAAGTCTTAGATAATGAACTTCCTATTTATTCTGTGTTTGATAAAGTTCAAGAATTGTTGACTCAAAAGTCAAGCGATAAAACAAAATTGATTTATATATCAAGAAATAGTACTCCGGAAGAATTAGCAATATCAGGATTTTTCAAAAACACTACAATTGGAAAATCCTAAATTTCGATGCAAAGTTATAGAGAGTAAAGATGCTGAAGAAATCATAAGTGAAATTGATACTAATGGAGAAGAAGTTCGTTACATTGAAGGAATAAGATATGTAAAAAAATTAATGGAATTACCTTTAAACAAAGATGAAGAAAATAAAGAGATAGAAATAAGAGATAATGGTGTTTATCTAATTACAGGAGGTGCAGGAGGACTTGGTTTAATATTTGCAAAGCATCTTGCCAACAAAACAAATATTAAACTAGTACTTACTGGAAGGTCAAATTTAACACCTGAAAAACAAATAAAAATTGATGAAATCAGATCTTTAGGTAGTGAAGTTATATATATAAAAACAGATATATCTAATAAGGACCATTTACAAGAACTGATAAAAACTATATACGATAAATTTGGAAATATAAATGGAGTAATCCATAGTGCAGGAATAATCCATGATGCATTCATAATTAAAAAGACAAAAACTCAAATCGAAGAGGTAATAAAACCTAAAATATTCGGAATAAAATACTTATATAGTTCACTACGAGATTTCAAACTTGATTTCATTATCTGTTTCTCTTCGGCAGCTGGAATATTCGGGAATGTAGGACAATGTGATTATGCTTATGCAAACAGCTATATGAATAATTTTGCAATACAAAACAAAGGCATAATTTCAATAAACTGGTCTTTTTGGAAAGATGGAGGTATGAAGGTAGATAAAGAAATAGAAAAAATGGTTGAAAAAACAAGTGGAATTCTTCCTCTTCAGAAAGATAATGGAATTAAGGCATTTAATACAGCAATAATAAAATCAGAACCTGAATTTATAGTATTAGAAGGTAATATTAATAAAATAAAAAAATACATTGAACCGGGGAAGCAAAGTACTGATAAAAAAAGAACTATTCAATCCGCTAAACAAGATGATTTATTAGAAAAAATAAAATCTGACTTATTAAAAGAAGTATCTAAGATTTTAAAAATCAATGAATCTGATATTGATATAGAGTCAGATTTATCGGACTTTGGATTTGATTCAATAACATTTACACAATTTAGTAATAAAATTAATGATTTATATAAAATAAACATTAATCCTTCAATATTTTTTGAATACCAAACTTTGCAATCATTTTCTAAATGCATTATTGAATCTTATAGTGATAAATTACACGAATTTTATGGTACAACTATAAATACTATAGTTGACCAACCTGAATCAAGAAATAAAACTTCTTCTCAAGCAATTGAAAAAAGAGATAGATTTATCAATGAAGAATCGAGAAGTTTAACTCTTATAAAAAACAACTTTGTCAAAGAACCAATTGACATAATAAATCTCCAGAAAGTTAGCAAATCGCTAAAGAACTTCAAATCATTTTTGGAATGCTGTTCAAACAGAAAAAGGGAAAATCTAATTAGTATTGAAACATTCTTTTTATTAGAGAAGCATATTTATGATAGTGCTATTCATATGCTTGTCACAACTGAATCTGGTAATAAAATTGAGATGTTTATAGCAGGAAAAGGTCAGCCTGTACTATTACTTCCTGCATTTGGATGCACAATTCCTCAGTGGTATTTTCAATACAAGAATTTAGTAAATAAATATAAACTTATAGTAATGAATTTTCCAGGTGTAGGTCTAAGTGACTTCATACAAGATATTTCATTTATTGGTATTGTAAATCAGTTCATAGAAATTTTAAATAAACTTGAAATTAATTATCCTATTCACGTAATTGGTACATCATTTGGTGGAGTAATAGGACAATATTTGGCTAGTACCTATAAAGATAAGATTGCATCATTGACCCTAATTGGAAGCACATATCAAATTGAAGGGAATCAAGGAAAAGTATCTCTTCGAGAAAGAATAAAAGATGATTTTGAAAATAATAAAATTAACAAAAAATACTATGATATGTGTCTTAAAAGTGAATGTTCGTTGAATATATCTGAAGAATGCTTTAGAGAGTTCATGAATTTTTCAACAATTGATATTTTAAACCAAATAAGCGCACAAACATTGATTATTGCAGGAAGTAATGATCTTATTTTTAATACTAATGATTCTCATATTCTATACAAGAATATTAAAAATTCTATTTTTTATGAGATACCAGATTCAGGTCATCTACCAAATATTACTCACCACAATGAAGTTAATAAAAAAATTATTGAATTTATTGAATCAGCTAAAAAATCAAATAAAATTTGATCAAAAAAAGGTATTCTATTATGAATTGTATAAGTTTAATTATGATAGAAAAAGCTTTATTGAATTCATATTATAGTTAAATTCTTATAATATTTTTGGAAAGGTTGGCTATATTTTATGTATAAAGAATATAAACAATCAAAAAAAATCTTTGAAAGCAGCAGTACTTCTATTTTACTTTCAAAAGATACGGCAGATAATTTTGTTGCTATAAAACAGCTTAAAAGTCATGAAAGTGACCAACTAGCTTTGTTTAAATTAGAATATGAGATTTGTAAAAGTTTAAATCTAGCTGGAATACCTAAAGTATATAATTTTGAATACATCAATGATTCCCAATCAATTATTATGGAATATTTTGATGGCTCAGCGCTTAATAACTACATTGCGAAAAATAAAATTGGTCTTGAAGATTTTTTAAATATTGCTATAAAATCTACTGAAATTATTGGTCAAATCCACAAAAACAATATCATTCACAAGGATATAAATCCATCAAATATTTTATGGAATGATAAAACCAAAAACTTGAAGATAATTGATTTTGGAATATCTTCTAGATTGCCACACGAAGTTCAAGCAGCAATTAATCCGAGTAAACTTGAAGGGTCATTACCTTATATATCACCTGAACAAACAGGTAGAATGAACCGTAATATTGATTACCGAACAGACTATTATTCATTAGGTATCACGCTTTATGAACTCCTCACAGGACGTAAACCATTTGAATCTAATGATCTTTTGGAAATATTACACTTCCATATTGCCAAAACCCCTAGAACTGTACTGGAAGTAGATCCTACAGTCCCAACCACAATTTCAAAGATTATAATGAAATTAATAAGTAAAAATGCTGAAGATCGTTATCAAAGTAGTTATGGAATCAAATATGATTTTCAAAAATGCTTTGATAGCTTGAATACATATGGAAGAATTGAAGATTTTGAAATTGCACAGAAGGATATCTCAGAAAGATTCGAAATCCCACAAAAATTATACGGAAGAGAAAATGAATTAAAAAAATTATTAGATGGATTCGATTTAGTGACCCAAGGTGAATTATCTCAAATGATTTTAGTCTCAGGATTTTCCGGAATTGGTAAATCCGCATTAGTACATGAGATATATAAACCAGTGCTGGTAGAAAGAGGATATTTTATTTCAGGTAAATTTGATCAATTAACACGAAATATCCCATATTTACCTTTTATACAAGCATTTCAAGAATTGATTCAGCATATTCTAACTGAAAGTGAAGAAAACTTAGGTTTATTTAAAAAAAGAATCTCAAAAGTTTTATGGGATGTAGGCCAAGTAATTGTAAATTTAATCCCTCAAATAGAGCTTTTAATCGGAAAACCGCCTAAATTACCAGAATTAGAAGGGGACAGAGCACAAAACCGTTTTAACCTAGCTTTTCAAAATTTTGTTCAAGCATTAGCAACTAAAGAACACCCATTAGTAATCTTTATTGATGATTTGCAATGGGCAGATGTACCAACTTTGAAAATGCTTGAAATGCTTATGACAAATGAGGATATTAAGCATATATATTTTATATGTGCTTACAGAGATAATGAGGTAAACTCAGAACATCCATTTATGTTAACTTTAAAAGAAATAAAGAAGAATGACAAAGAACTACTAGATTCAATAAAACTTACTGATTTGACTAATCAAAATGTAAGCGACTTGATTTGTGATACCTTAAAATGTGATACTTTAAAAGCTGAAGAGTTAACAAAAATTTGTATTCATAAAACACAAGGGAATCCATTTTTTTTCAACCAATTCCTTATTTCATTATATGAAGATAATCTAATCGAGTTCAATAATGAAAGTGGTACTTGGAAATGGAATATAGAAGAAATTAATAAAAAAGGTATTACAGAAAATGTTGTAGAATTAATGGCACAAAAAATAAGAAAGTTATCAGGATCCGCTCAGAATGTATTAAAAATGGCTGCATGTTGCGGAAATAAATTTGATCTTAATACTTTGTCTACTATTTGTGAAAAGGCAGAGATAGAAACAGCAAGTAATTTATGGGAAGCTTTGAATCAAGGACTTATTTTACCAGTTAATAACAACTATAAGCTATTAACAGAAGAAGATTCTAAGAAATTAGAGATCTCCTATAGCTTTTTACATGACAGGGTTCAGCAAGCGGCATATTCTTTGATAAATGAGAGTGATAAAAAACAGGTTCATTTAAAGATTGGAAGACTACTGCTTAAAAATATATCTGAGGATAAATTAGATAAAGAAATATTTGAAATAGCTAAACCATCTTAATATAGCTTCCGATTTGATAGATAATAAAAATGAAAGAGAGCAACTTTCAAGAATATAATTTAAATGCAGGGAATAAAAGCAAAAGAATCTTCAGCATATGATATTGCTTATAAGTATCTGAGTATAGGAATTGATCTCTTACAAATAAATTGCTGGGAACAAGAATACGACTTAACTTTAAAATTATATAATCAAATTACTGAAGTAGCTTTATTCTGTGGATATTTTGAAGTTGTACAAAAAAATATTAAATTGTATTAAATCATGCTAAAGATCTTTTAGATAAAGTTGATATTTATAAACTAGCAAATTAAGAATATTGGCTTCTCAACATAATAGATTTCGAGGTTTTAAAAACTACATATGAGATTTCTAGCCAATTAGGGGTTAAATACACTCTATATCCAACAGAAGTTCGGAAATTATTTATAACTATAATAAAGGTTAAATTTATTATATCATCGAAAAAAAGGTGATTTATTTGGTAGACAAATGTATTACTGATAAAAAAATGATAGCTATTATTGAATATATCAGCAATCATATATGATTCAGCATATTTTGTTGGAAAAGAAACATTTATAATTATGTATTGAAAAGTATTTGCATTTTTTTAAAATATGGATGGTTTGTAAATGCATTAACAATTTTTCAAGCTTACGCTATTACACAACTATATTTTATGGATATTGAAGCTGCTATTAAATGGGGCAGTATCTGCGATGAAATGTTTGAGAAACATAGTTCGGAAATTACTCAAATAAAAGCGAATTATCTACATTTAGATCTTGTCTTCATAAAAGTATTGATAACTCCACTTAGGGAGATTGTAGACTCACTAAAAAACGTCTATTTAATGGGAATAGAAACTGGTGATTTTGAATCAGCAGGATTATGTTTAATTAATAGTCTAAGATTTGCTTTTTATTCTGGTGAAAATCTAAATCAATTACAGAATGAAGGCTGGATAAATAATAGTAAATACACAAAAATACATGAAACTGGTTCATTGGGAATACACAATGTCTACTTTCAAGCAATCTTAAATCTAATTGAAAGCGATATGCCTTGTATTCTTTCAGGGAAAGTTCTAAATCAAGAAGAAATGCTTAAAGATTTAAGCAATGATAATAAGAAGCTACATATTTCCGTTTTTTTACTAATGAAAGTTTTTCTTTGCTATATTTTTTACCAATTTAAAGAGGCAATTAAAAATATTGAACTTGCAAGAGTTACAAAATCCGATGCAGTTCATCGTATATATTTTCTATTTTATGAATCACTTACGTATCTTGCAATTTATGAAACAGTATCAAAATCTGAGAAAAAATCTTACTTAAAGAAAGTAATAGCTAACCAAAATGAATTGAAAAAATTTTCTCATTTTGTTCC
>CAVYEU010000042.1:0-10435 GCA_963767415.1 uncultured Eubacteriales bacterium | reverse complement strand
GTAACATTCTTTTTATCTAGCAGAATTGGTTTTACAGAAGAACAAGCTGTGCATTTGTATAGTCAAGAATTAAGTACAAAAGATATTATTAAGAAAAAAGAAGCTTTAGTGTTAATTAAAGCTTATAATACATTTTAATCATATTTTGCCTATGGAAGTGGGTTATAGCTTTCTTCTGACGGGAAATTCGTCACAATTTTCACGTTATTGAGTACGCTACAAGTTTAAAAATTGAAGGTGAATTTGATAATGAATTTAATATTAGTGGAGTTTGGGGGTATAATAAAAAAAAGGACATTGCTATTTTACAAATTGAAGATGCAAATAACTTACCTTTTATAAAACTAGGAGATTCAGATAAAGTTGAACTAGGAGATGAAGTTATTGCTATTGGAAGTCCACTTGGATTTTTTAAGAATAGTATTTCTTTAGGAATAGTCAGTAACTTTCATTGCGAGAAACCGGATGATTCTGAATATAATATACCAAAATATTTTGATGCCAATGTAAGATACATACAAACAACTGCCCCAATTTCACCTGGAAATAGTGGCGGAGCACTATTCAATAAATATGGCGAAGTAATAGGGATAACTTTCTTATCTGCTTTAGATGGTCAAAATGTTAATTTTGTAATTCCTATTAATGAAGTAAAACCTATGCTAAATTCAACAACACTAAAAACAGTACCTGGAGTAAGAGATGAAGTCTATAATCAAAAAGGATGGATCGAATGGATTTGTGATTGGATTCGATAAAAATTATTTGATACCAAATTTAGTTTATAGTATACTACTCCTGCAACAATAAAAATCGATATTAGAAATAGGAAGACTTAATGGCAAACAATATTTTGACTGATTTTTTAATGCGAATTTTCAAAAATATAGCCGGTTCTGGTATACCTGGTGGTACACTGCTTAATGGTTTATCAAAAGGATTATTCCAAATAGTTATTATGATGCAATAAGAGGTAGTTTAATTTGGGGTGGTATCATAGGTGGCCTTAATAGTCTAGTTAAGATTTCTATGTTTGGTGGATTAAGCGGTGGAATTATAGGGACTGCTGCCGGGGTTGCCATAAGTGTTGTTTATGGAGCTGTTGTTGGCTTAGTATTTGCAAGTGTTTCTTATGGGATAAAGGAAGCAGCTAAAACTGTTTTCTGTTATGCTAAAAAATTAATTTTAAATTTTAAAACTAGCCCAGCAGGTAAAAGTTCAATAATACATAAGAAACAACATCATTATTTAACTATCATTGCATATAAGAAACCACATCATTATTTAGCTATTCACACACATAACAAAACAAATATTAATCAAGCATTCTGCATTCCTATAATACCTAAAAAAGGAGAAGCTATTAATTCAAAAATACTGAGTCCTGAAGCTGGTATAAAATCCGCAAAATCTAATTACATAATGTCGATATAAGAACAATTACTGCGGTATAATCTTTTATTGCTCCAGTTTTTATAGCTAAATCAAGCTCAAAACATTCATTAATAACAGCTTTTAGTTCATCAACACTGACCGAGTGGTGTAAATTACAATCTTTCGTATAATAAATGGCGTCAATCCAATTTTGGTTGCAATATCATTTATGGATTCCCCTTCTAAACTCGATGTTTTTATATCAAGCATTTGCCGAAACTGCTTCGCTATCATAAACAATATTTTAGGAATGGGCTCTTTTAACAAAATCATATCATTTAATATTATCATTGCTTTATTAGCATCTTTTTGAGATATTGCATCAGAAAGATCAAAAATTCTACTTTTTATTGATTTCGAGCATATAGCTTCTATATCTTCACGTACAATTACCTCCCTTGTTCCTACAAATGACTCAAGTTTCTTGGCTTCTATTAGAATAGAAGCCATTCCTTCATTACAAAAATCAATAAGCATTGAAGCTACCGCATAGTCAATTTTTTTATTCAATGATTCAAAATAATTAGTTATCCATACTATCTTAGCCTGGGGCTTCTGATAAGTAAATTCAACAATCAGCCCATCCTTCTTTATTTGATTGACTACTTTTGATCTTTTATCGATTTCATTTTCATAGAAGATTATATAATCGTACTGTGGCAAACTTTTTAGTAGCTCAATAATATTGTCGTGATATGATGAGCTATTCTTAGTTTCATCGATTCCCTTCTTACTTGGTTTAAATATTTCGGAATTTTTTATAATTATTAGTTTTCTATCAGAGAAAACTGGGTATGTATCACAAATGCCAGTTAACTTCTCAATATCAACTTTATCCTCTAATACGAACTTATTTAGTTCTTTAAATTCGTGACTGACGATCAATGGTTCAATCAAATCTAAATAATACCTTTTTAGATATTCTTCCAAGCCATAAAAAAGATATACATTTCGAAGCTTTTTCGCGTTTATTTCATCTTTTAATACATCTATACTCATATTTTTTAAAGGAGCTCCGTATTTTTTTATCTTAATATACTTTAAAAAAATATTATCTTATATCTATATAAACTAATGTTTGATTAACCAATTGATAAGCGATTTCGCCAAAAGTAATCGGTCCGGGGAAATTACTAATTTTTTTCCCTTCAAGTTTTCCATATAGATAATTTAAAATACAATTACATGAAAAAATCGGATTAACATTTTGATTTTTTAAGATTATTTTTTCAAATTCATCTACATAATCACCAGAAATTTTAGCAAATTTATATTCCCTATTTTTAAATACGGGAGCATAGAATTTAACTCCTTTTTCATTAACTTCTTTAAATGATATATTGATTTTTGCTCCGTAATAATTTGAGATAATTGGTAACTCAGTATTAATATTGTTTTCTTTAATATATTCAAAGAAATTCACTTTATTTCCATTAATCAAACATTCAAAAACTTCAAATGAATCGTTAAGGAATCTAATAGTTGGGCTTTTTTCGTCTTGTTCAAATATGTTCATTATTCCAATGGAAATTAGTTTATCGTCAGGCACTTGTATATTTAGAGCCACTGCTTTGTCCTCATACATTGATTGATTGCTACCAGAAAAAATTTTTGCAGATTCTCCACTTTTACTGGATAAATTAAATCCTGTTACCCAACCTGCTATATTCTTCATAAAAATTTGTTCAATTTGAGGAGCAATTTTAGAATAAGTCTCAAGTATTTTACTTCCAAAAGGTATTAGCAAAATTGCAAATCCATTATCATAAGCATCTATGGCAACATTCTTAATTGATTCTTCATCATAAACAATAATTTTTGATGCAATAATATTGTCAAAAACATTTATAAATAGCAAATCTTCTGATTGAACTCCACCATCATCACTCATAAAATATGGTGTTGTACCACCAACCCAATTACCTTTTGGTAATTTAGATAAAAGTTTTTCTGACCCTGCAATATGAAGGATTTTGCCAGATTTAATCAATTCAATAGTTTCATTAAATGTTTTTATCATCTTTTCACTCTCCTAATAAATTTATTTTTTCAAGATCTTCTTGAATTATTGATTCATATTTCTTAGTAAACGCACTAAATTCTTCGAGACACTTATTTAACATTTCCTGTGTAGGATTATTTTGATAATTAATCGAAAATCGAGAAAACATAAGACTTAATCCTACTATTTTAAAATTTAATTCTTTATTATTCTTAATCATAGCTTCAACTTTTTTTTCATACGCCATACATTTCACCTCTTCTTATAATATTTTTATTATTGTTCATTTTTCTATTTATTAAATAATCGGTAAAAAAACTAAAAAACTTAATCACTTCCTTAATCTGTATATATAGGCATACAAATATTCTTTCTATCTTAATATTTTCCTAATTTTATAACTTGATCCATCTGAGTCTATAATTATACCACCATCTAAATCAGTTCTAAAGACTAAAATATTGTGTTCTTTTAGTCTGTTAATTACAACTGGTGAAGGATGTCCGAAATTATTCTTCCCTACACTGATTATTGCTACTTTTGGATTAACAGCTTCAATAAAACTATCCTGTGAAGAAGATATAGATCCATGATGTGATACTTTTAAAATATCTGATTTCAAATCTATCCCCTTTGCAATTAAAAAGTTTTCTGCATCAATTTCTGCATCTCCTGTAAATAGTGTACTAAAGCTTTTATATATTAACTTAAAAACCAATGATTTGTTATTCTCATTTGTAGAATAAAATTCATTTTCATTACATGGAAATTCAACATTTATTTTAGTATCATTATCAATTTGAATTACGTCACCTATTCCACCTTTATTTATCCTAACATTTTTCTCCTTAGCTAGCTTTACAAATTCATCATATGATTGTGTCTCATAATTTGCAGGAAGCAAAATATCTTGTACAACAACATCTCTTAAAACCGACATAAGCCCTTGCATATGATCACTATCACTGTGTGTCGATATCATTAAGTCGATTTTTTGCACCCCATAATCAAGTAAAAATGGGATTACAACGCTATCGCCTTTATTTGTAGTTAAATCCAAC
Organism: uncultured Eubacteriales bacterium; assembly: GCA_963767415.1. Taxonomy (GTDB): domain Bacteria; phylum Bacillota; class Clostridia; order Acetivibrionales; family CAVYEU01; genus CAVYEU01. The sequence continues at coordinate 5,938 of CAVYEU010000042.1, read as the reverse complement.
ATACTATTATATCCCCCACCATCAATCAGCAACGTTTTTCCCGAAATAGTTCTTGCAAAAATAGAATCCCCCTGACCTACATCAAGGAAAACAATTTCTAACTCTTTTTTTGATGATGAATTAACAAAGAATAATATTGAAATAAATACCCCTAAAATTACAAGATACTTTAATTTCATATCAATTTTGTTCAATTGTCTAAAATTAAATATCCCAGCAATAAATACATAGTAAATACAAACTATTAATATAGATGGAGTTATAATAGTTATCGTTGCAAATGGTATATCTGAAGCTTTTTCCGTTATAAGCAGTACAAAACTTAGAAGACTATTTTCGATATAACAAAGTATTTGTACTAAAAAAATGCTTATCTGCCCAAGTATTGCAATCACTTCACCCAGTACAGTTATAACACCTATAATTGGTACAACTAAAAGGTTTGAGATTAAAGAGATTACTGTAATTTTGTTGAAATAATAAGCAATAATAGGTAATACCGCTAATTGCGCAGCAAGAGTTGTAGCTATCGTTTCAAGCAAAATCTTAGGTAGATGCAAAAATTCTAATCTGTTTCTTATATTTTTATAAAACAAAACTATTCCCAATGTCGCTGCGTAAGATAATTCAAACCCTATATCGAATAAAACATAAGGATTGTATACTAGCATTACAATCGCAGAAAATGCAATACTTGCCAGAATATCAGGCTCTTTATAAATAATTTGTGCTAAAAGGACAACAATTGACATTATAACTGCCCGCATAACTGAAGGCTGAAAACCGGTTATAGTAACAAATAACAATAAAATAAAAATTACAATTATATTAGCAAGTCTTTTATTTATTCCTATTTTATTAAAAATCCACAGAAACGGCATCATAACAAATACAACATTCGCTCCAGATACTGCCATTATATGAGTCAACCCTGCAGAGCTAAACTGCCCCTGAATTTCTTTATTAAGCCCTTCTTTATACCCAATAAGAATCCCATTTAATAATCCAGCTTGTTTCTCGGGCAGGCATCTATTTATAACTGATATTATCCTATTTCGAATGTTTAAGCCTAATACTATTATTTTATTCCCTGACATAGATTTAGATATCTTTATATTTTCATTCGGGGCAAAAACAGTGGCAGAAATACCTTTGCTCGCCAAGTATCTTCTATAGTCAAAACCGTTTAAATTACTTTGAGGTCTTGGAATATTTATTTGACCTAATATTCTAATCTCTTGACCATAGCTTAAGAAACAAGAATTCTCTTTCTTCATTGTCGACAAGAGTATCTTCCCTGAAATTTTCTTTTCCTGTCCATCATTAATGATTTTTTGTGTTTTTATCACATACATAACTTTAGATGGTCTTATATCAGGTTCAGAATCTATTTTCCCTTGAATTATTATATTATGATTTAAAGAATCTTTGTATTTATCTATGTTTGTATTATTAATTATTATGTACTCTAAAGCACCTACTAATAAAAAAATGATGGCAACATAATAATAAAGTTTATTATCATTAAAAAATAGCATTATTGTTAATGCTATTAATATAGATACCGCTGATATAATTAATATCGAATTAAATATGCTACTTATCAAGATACCTAATATCAAAGAAATCGCATAAAGGATTATAAGTCTATTCATAGATTAGATTCTGTTCAATTTTCTGTTCTTCCTCTTTTGTAATCATCCACAAAACCCCTGTAAATTAATATAAAAACCCTGTTGATTCTATCATGTGAATTTTAACATTTCAATACTCTGTGGTGATTATTTATTTCAAGAGGCTAAGGTAAATACGGGTCTCTCTCACGAGCTGGTGTAGTACCTGATACAGGGCTTAAAGTGCAAAATTATAAATATTACCGTTTTCGGAAAAATTATTTAAGCTATTTCTTTAATACTATATTACTAGATTAATCAAATTCTATCTTACAAATATTTTAGCCATATTGCTCAGGTAGCGTTGCTTACCGTTACCCCTGCAGTTGAGATCGCTGTCGCTCCGGTCTGCCAGCCTGACGCTGTCGTTATGTTGTACGTTATTGAGTCAATACTGATTGTTCCATTCTTATTTAAAATGAGATTCACTGCTGTTTCATCAATACCTGTTATAACCACAGTTGCACTTGTAGCACTTGTTGGTTTTGGATTTGAGGTCGCGGCTGTTAATACATATTGAGCACCCGCTCCTCCTTGACCTGTTATCGTCAACTTGGTTACGTCGATTATTGCTGATGTGTTAAAATTCAGCCCTGTTAATACCAAGTTTCCGGTTGATGCATCATATGTTGCACTGCTTATTACTTCAGCAGCGTTGCTCACTGTTATGCCTATTGTTGAAGCTTCTCTTAATCCCGATTGCCAACAGCCTGACACTGCCGCTACATTGTATGTTGTTGAATCAAAAGCGGTCGTTCCGTTTTGGGTCAAAATTGCATCCACAGCTACTTTGTCTGCTCCCGCTATAACCACTGTTGCACTTGTAACGCTTACAGGATTTGGGCTCGCTGTCGCAGCTGTCAGCGTAACTGTTGAGCCACCCTGACCTGTTATCGTCAGATTGGTTGCTTCAATTATTTCTGATGTGTCAAAGTTGGTCCCTGTTAATACCAAGTTTCCGGTTGATACGTCATATGTCGCACTGCTTATTACTTCGATAGCGTTTTGCACGGATATCCCTACTGTTGGAACTGTGACTGTTCCTGTCTGCCAACCTGATGCCGCTGCTATATTGTACGTTGTATCGTCAGATGCAGAATATCCGATCTTGGTCAAAATCTCATTCACAGCTGTTGCATCAGCACCCGCTAAAAACATTACTGCATGTTCAGTATCTGATGGCGTTGGGTTCGCTGTAGCGGATGTCAACTTAACTGTCGAGCCACCCTGACCTGTTATCGTCAGCTTAGTCACATCAATTGGTGCTGATATGTTAAAGTTCAGCCCCGTCAACTGAAACCCGTTGCCGAATAACGCGGTATAGATTGCACCGTTTATTGTTTCTGTAGTACCATCATATCCTCCATCAGTAATAGTCCAACCATATGTTCCTGTTAATGTATCTCTTGCTGTTTGACCCTCCGCATATTTCGAACTGCCAGCACTGAATGTAACATTAGACTTAACCGCTTCCGCAGCCCATCCTATTAAAAGTGCATTATAATTAGCTGTAGATAAGGTTACGCTAGCAAACATATCTGTCATCAGGGTGACATTAGTTACGTTCCAACTGCTTATATTCTGATTAAATGCAGTACAACCATCAAACATAGAATTCATGTTTGTAACCTTTGAAACATTCCAACCGCTTATATTCTGATTAAATGCAGTACAACCATCAAACATATAAGCTATGTTTGTAACATTAGAAACATTCCAACCGCCAATATTTTGATTGAATGCATAGCAACTTTCGAACATTGAACACATATCAGTGACACTATTTACATTCCATGAACCTAAATTTTGATTAAATGCAGAACATTCTTGGAACATATAGTCCATGCTTGCAACATTGGAAACATTCCAACTGCTTATATTCTGATTAAATTCATAACAACAATTAAACATATCACTCATGCTTGTAACATTGGAAACATTCCAACTGCTTATATTTTGATTAAATACATAACAGCAATTAAACATATCACTCATGTCTGTAATATTAGAAACATTCCAGTTATTCATGATTGGAGTTCCAACTAACAATGAACATGATTCGAACATATAAGATAAAGTTGTTGTCCCAGTTAGATTTAAAACATCATTTGCTGTAATATTCAAATTCGAACAGCCATAAAAGTAATAGCCCGAATTTCCTAATTGAAGTGTACCCCATTGACTAATTGTAAGTAATTTTAATTTATCTCCAGAATTATTAAATTGCCAACCTACACAAGTACCATCAATTTTTATTGTATAAGTACCACTTGCTGCATATGTATGAATAACCTCAGCCTGATTGTAAGATGTAATATAACTAGAGTTCCCATCACCCCAATAAGCTGTAAATGCATAATTCCCGTCAGAGACTAACGGCAATTTTACCTGATTATTATTCGAAGAACCTGTTGACGTGTTATTAGTATTCCAACTTGATATAAACAAACATAAATTTAGTACAGTTATTCCTGCCGAGGTTGCTCCCATCCCAGACTGCCAGCCTGATACTGCCGTTAAGGCGTAGGTTGTTGAGTCAGAAGCAGATGTTCCACTTTGGTTTAAAATAAGGTTTACGGCTGTTAGGTCAGCTCCTGCTATAACCACTGTCGCACTTGTAGAACTTGTAGGAGTTGGATTTGATGTAGCGGCTGTCAATACACGTTGAGCACCTGTTCCACCTTGACCTTCTATCGTCAACTTGGTCACATCGATTATTGATGATGTATTAAAATTTAGTCCCGTCAATACCAGATTACCAGTTGATGCATCATACGTCGTACTGTTTATTACTTCTACAGCCGTTGTTGCAGATTCTGTTACAGTTAATACATTAGAACTCCCGGTAAATGCTCCACCAGTGATTACCAATTTAAAATCATATGATGTTCCTGCAGTCAATCCTGTTACTGTTGAGTTGTTACTATCACTCGCTAACGGCCCTTCTGTATTTGAGTCCGTCCAAGTTCCAGCTCCAGTAGGTGATTGTTGTATCTTTACATCTGTAGCACCCGGTACTGCTGTCCAAGCAAAAGTCGCAGTTGGTGCTATATTCATTGTATTATTAAAATCTGCAACCTTCATGTTATAATACTTATATTTCCCAGTTTCATTAAATACTCCGGTAAATGGGACAGCAAGCCCACGTCTATAATTCGCAATCAAATCATACCATGCAGACCCTACACTATAATATACCTGATTACTATTACCGTCATTATACACAGTTTGTGCTGCAGTAAAGAAATTATTCAAAGTATAGCTTGGATCATTTAAATAAAAAGCATAATCTCCAATCAATAAAATATTCGGTGCTGATATACTTGACACATCACCGGGTACCGCAAATGCTGTCACTGATGACATTATACCTATTAGCATAGCCATAATTAGTGATAAAAATTTACTTCGTTTTCTTATCATTAAAATTCCTCCCTAAAAATCGAAATAGCCATTCCTTTAAGGCCAGGTGCTTACAGGTATATTGCTGTTAACAGAATTTAAAACACTATTATACATTATTTTAATCCTACTTAAATTATAAAGAACTTCGGACGAAATAATAATAGTTCCATCTGAGGAAGATGTATCCAGCAATGCATTGTCAAAGTACAAACTATAAGCTGTTATATACGTGCCGCCCATCTTTACTCTAATCTGCGATGTAGGTCTTCCTCCATTATCTGCTTCACTATAAATTACCACTTGTTCAGTTGTACTGTTACTTGTTACATTTTCATCTGTAGAACTAGTCAAACTGGTGTCTACATTTGATGAGGTTTTCTTAGAAGCAATATTAATGTTTTCTGATTTAGGAATTGAAGATATTTCAGAATTCACATTTGCATCTGTAGAGCCAACCGTGTTGGCGTCTGTACTTATCGAAGTCTTATTAGAAGCAATATTACTGTTTCCCGGTTTAGATATTGAAGATGTTTCAGAATTCACATTTATACCTGAAAATCCAGATGGATTAGCATCTGTTCCTGCCGATGAGTTTGGCAAATTGCCATTCTCGTCGCTAAATTGAGGAATCTCAGTGGTTATGAAGGTTTTAGATATTATTTGATTGTTCACCAATACATCAAGATTACTTGCAACAATAACGTTATCGGGATTGACCGTAGTTTCTACCACAATACCCAAAGCCTTGGCATAAATTGTGTCGACCTTTCCAGTACCTGTTATGTTCATCTCAGCTGCTGCTGAAACAACGCTTACGTTCGCCAAAGCTTTTATATCAAGGCTACTCCCTGCCGCAGAGC
>CAVYEU010000041.1:0-41009 GCA_963767415.1 uncultured Eubacteriales bacterium | reverse complement strand
CTTTTTGCACAAGCATCGTATTGCTAGGAAATCTACTCTATCCGTAACAGCTTAGAGCTTAAGCTTGGGGAAGAAAATGTACAAAATAATATGGATGCTGAATTTGAATTTAATACCTTTTTAATAAGATTTTATAACTATCTAAAAGCTAATAATAAATTCAATCTCAAGCAGCCTTTTTTTGAAAATTTCAAAACAGTATGTATCAATTTTGAGTTAGAAATTGAGAAATCTGTGCAAAAAATTGATACAGAATGGTTAGAATTTATGAAATCAATTAAGGGGAAGAATATTTCTTTTATAGCGGTTTCTGACTTTTATTTACCTAAAGATGCTTTAATTGAGTTATTCAGATTTCATGGTATAGAACAATACTTTGATACTATTTTTGTTTCAAGTGATTATTTACTTACCAAGAGATCCGGTCGTCTCTATAAAGAAATTTTAAAAAATATTAATTTTTCTTCTGAACAAATTCTTATGGTTGGTGATAATCAACACTCTGATATTGAGATGGCAAAAAAAATAAAATTATCTACTTATCATTTAGATAGAACATCTCAAATAAAGATTTATAAACAGTTCCCAAAAGAAATGAGTAAGTGGGCCTTAGAACAAAGACTTAAACTTTTTTCAGATGAATGTTATAAATCATTTGAATGTTTTGAACCTATTGTGTTTTCACTTTTTGAGTTTATAGAAAAGCTTTATGAATCATTAGTTCGTAAAAAAGTAAAAGATGTTTTCTTTTTATCGAGAGAAGGGGAATTTTTAAAAAAACTGTTTGACTTCTACCAAGAATTCCAAGGTTTTGGCGAATTAATTAAAATTAATACTCATTATTTAATTGTGTCAAGAAAGTCAACATTTTTACCATCTCTAAACGGTTTAGATCGAGAAGATTTTAAAATGCTGTTTAGGCAATATAAAAGGATTTCGCTGTTTGATTTTTTGTCAAGTTTGAATTTTGGACAAGCTGATATTCTCAATATTGCCAATGATTTAAATGATATCGATCTGCACTATAAAGAAAATGATTTTCCAACAAGTCAAACTTATAAAAAGCTTCTTAATAATTCGCTATTTAGAGAATGTTATGAAAGTATAAGAACGAGCCAGTATAATAATTTGATAAAATACATCGATTCTTTTGGTGCAAACTATTTTGAAGATGGATTAAATATTGTTGATGTTGGTTGGAAGGGAACAATCCAGGACAATCTATTTAAGTTATTTGATGAAAAAGTTGTTATTAGCGGCCATTACCTGGGACTTGTTGCTACTGGTGATTTAAGTAAAAATAATAGAAAGCAGGGCTTTGTATTTAGTATAATTCAAAGTAGCTCTAAGTATTTTGATATATATAGAAGAAATACTACTATATTTGAAATCATACTGGGCGCTTCTCATGGAAGTGCAGATAAATACATCATATTGGATGAAAAACCGGTTGCTTCAACATATCAAGAACAAGAAGAGGCTGTTTTTTTTCAAGACATAATAAAACCTATTCAAGATAGAGTGATGACTTTATTTGAAGTACTTTGTAAATTAATGTGGAGAAGTATCTATGATATTGATGAATTTAAACCCATTTTAGCCAAAATACACTTAAGAATGGTATTATTCCCCAATAAAGGGGAGTTAAGCTTTTTTAATACTTTGACCCATTTCGAAAACTTTGGAATATTTGAAGAGGCTCTTTTTTCTGAATCAAAAGGGTTAACAACTGAGGAAAAAATTAAAAACTTTATTAAATTATTATCTAATCCAAAAAAGTTTCTAAGAAATAGCCACTGGATTCCGATAAATTTATATAATTCTGGACTAGGATTTATGAATAACTTGGTTGGTTGCTATTGTTACATAAGATACTTCTTACTAGGAGGATAAAGATGAAGTGGGCTGTTTTACTGGGATATACTGCTATTAGTGGTGGGACATTTGTAATTTTTGAGCACTCCTTGTACGCTCTCAAAAATGGTATAGATGTCTATATAATAACTGAAAATAAGGTGCATAAAGAAGATATAGAATGGCACCCTGAATCTAGAAAATTAAACTGGCTAACCTTTAAAGAGGCTTCTTGCTATAATTTTGACATTGCTATTGCAACCTGGTGGAAAACTTCATATGAAATTTGTAGAATTAAAGCTACAACATATGCCTATTTTGTACAATCAATAGAATCAAGATTTTATGGAGATAATGAATTGGCTATTAAAATGTTTGCAGATGCAACCTATCTAATACCATTCAAAATTGTTACAGAAGCAACATGGATAAAAAATTATTTATTTGAAAGATTTAATCAAGAAGCACTCTTAGTTCTAAATGGAATTAGAAAAGATATCTATTCAAATACCGGGGAGGCTTATGAGAAAAGGAATGAAAACAAACTAAGGGTATTGATTGAAGGTCCAATTGACATACCTTTTAAAAACGTTGCTAAAACAATTGAACTAGCAACAAAGTCACAAGCAGATGAGATTTGGCTTCTTACTACTTCAAACGAAATTAATAGGGTTAAAGGAGTAGATAGGATTTTTTCAAAAGTTCCAATTACAGAGACTCCAAAGATCTATCGATCTTGTGATGTAATTGTCAAGTTAAGCTATGTTGAAGGAATGTTTGGACCGCCACTTGAAATGTTCCATTGCGGAGGTACTGCAATAACTTATGATGTGACTGGACATGAGGAATATTTAAAAGATGGATATAATGCGCTTGTTGTGAAAACCGATGACGAATTAGAAGTCATTAATTGCATAAATAGATTAAAGAATGATAGAATTCTTTTAAATAGGCTAAAAGCTGGAGCACTCAAAACTGCTAATGATTGGTCTGACTGGGATAAATCTTCTTTTGAATTTTTAAGTGCAATGGATAAAATCTATTCCTTAAAACCTGTTTCGCAGGAACAAATAACTAATATATCAAAGATCTTATTTGATTTTTATAAACTCACTGAAAATAAAGAGTCAATTGATCCTTTATTAAATTTTAAGCTCTACATAAAAAATAATAATTATAATCTATACAGGATTCTACGAAGAATAAATAGATTAGTAAGGCGAGGAAAAGACGGAGGCAAGGAATAAATATGAAAGTACTTATAACAGGTGGAGCTGGTTTCATAGGGTCACATATCGTTGATTTATTAATCGAAAATAAATATGATGTGAGTATTATTGATAATTTAAGCCATGGAAAAGTTGATAATCTCAATCCAAAGGCTACCTTTTATAAAGTTGATATCAGGGATAGCGAAATCGAAAGTATTTTCCTTCATGAAAAACCTGAAATATTAATACACCATGCAGCACAGATAAGTGTAGAAAAGTCAATTATTGATCCGATTTTAGATAGCCATATTAATATCATAGGTAGTATCAATCTATTTGAAGCTGCAAGGAAAAGCGGGGTAAAGAAAATAGTTTATCCTTCTTCTGCTGCAATATTTGGAGAACCAAAGAAACTTCCAATAGATGAAAATCACCCACTTGATATGATTTCAGGGTATGGGGTATCTAAGCATACAGTTGAGCACTATCTAAATGTCTATAAAAAGATATATGGCATTGAATATATAGTGTTTAGATATTCAAATGTTTATGGATTAAGGCAAGATTCTAAAGGCGAGGGTGGGGTTATCTCAATATTTGCTGATAAATTTGCTAAAAATTCCAAACCAATTATTTATGGGAATGGCGAGCAGACAAGAGATTTTGTATATATAAAAGACGTTGCAGTTGCAAACTTAGTAGCAATTAGGTCATCAAAAGCTGGTATCTTTAATGTTTGTACAAATGAAGAAACGTCTATCAATAATCTATTTAAACTATTTAATCAAATTTTAGATAAAGATTTTATCCCAGAATATCAAAATGAAAGAGAAGGGGATATTAAAAAAAGTTATATGTCTTACGAAAAGATCAATAAAGAACTTGGATGGACACCAAAATATAGATTAAAAGATGGATTAGAGGAAATGATTAGAACTTTGATGAAGGAAAATACTTTATGAAGATTGCATTCTTTATACCATCTTTAGCCTGTGGTGGAGCTGAAAAAGTAATAATCAAAATAGCAAATAAGTGTTACCATGAAGGATATGATGTTGATTTATTACTAGCGAAAAAAGATGGTGAATATAAAGATCAGGTAGATAATGGAATAAACATAATTTGGTTTAACAAAACGCATGTAGTAGGATGCCTACCACAAATCACAGCATATCTTAATAATAATCATACTAATGCCTTAATTACAGCAATTGAGAATTGTAATCTTGTTGCTATATTTTCAAAAATATTAGCGAGAAGAAATAAGACCACGAAAATAATCATTAGTGTTCACAGTACGCTATCAAAGCTAATAAAGGAATCAAAGAATATAAAAATTAAAATACTTTTAGTCCTAATTAAAAGATTCTACTTGTTTGCAGATGAGATAATTGCAGTTTCAGAGGGAATAGCAAATGACCTTGCAGAAATTTTAGGCTCAAGTTCCAAGATAAATAAGATATATAACCCTATTTGGGAGGATAAAATCTTAGAAAAAGCAAATGAGAAAGTCGATCATAAATGGCTGGAGTCAAAAATAGATACCCCTGTAATATTAGCAATAGGAAGACTATCACGAGAAAAGAATTTTGAGATGCTTTTAGATGCGCATGTCAAAGTAAGAGCAAAATTTGATGCAAAACTTATTATTCTTGGTGAAGGACCGCTTAGAAATGTTTTGACAAGTAAAGCAAATATTCTTGGAATAAATGAATATTTGGACATGCCAGGTTTTGTAAGTAATCCTTTTGCGTATCTTTCTAAAGCCTCTGTATTTGTACTTTGTTCAAAAGTAGAAGGTCTTCCGAATGTTCTAATAGAGGCATTGGCTTGTGGCACGCCAATTGTATCAACAGACTGCAGAAGTGGCCCCAGAGAGATACTCGATAACGGCAAGTATGGGTATCTTGTACCTGAAGGTAACGTTTTAGCCTTAACTGAAAGAATAATCGATTGCTTAAGCGGAAATACAATTGTTTTTGACAGAAACACTTTACTTGAGCATTTAAATAAGTTCAGTCTAGATAAAGTAATAAACCTATATATTTCTTTGATAAAAAAAAAGGGAAGTTAATAAAAATGTGGAATATAATAATGTGGGATTTTTAAAATATTATTTAGGAGTGTAAAAAAATGGATAGTGTAAAAAAAGATGAGTTTCTAAGCATATGTAATAAATTCAGATGCGAATCAAATATTAAAGAAGTTTTTTTAGAGTATGAAGACAAATTCTTTTTTAATAAAATGAAGCATAAGATTGAGAAAAAGGCTAAAATCGGGGAGGTTGTTTTTGGAGTTTTTAGAAAAAATGGTAAAGTTATAACAGTTAGATCTCAAGACTATCCTAACAATATATTTCGAATTCCCTCAGGAGGTATAAAGCCAAATGAAAACGTACTTGATGCTTTATATCGTGAGGTGGGAGAAGAATTGGGGTTAAAGGTTGAGATCCGTGAATTCTTGGGAGTTATAAATTATCATTTTAAGCATAAACTTGATGCAATTGACTTTTTTTCATACATGTTTATTTTAGACGAAAAATCTGGTAACCTGTTAATCGATTCTACTGATGATGAAGTTTGCGAAATTATTGAAGCTGATTTTCCAAAATTACTTGAAATTACTAATATTCTGCATAATATTTCAGGAAGTTGGCAGGACTGGGGACATTTTAGATATGAATCAACAAATGCAATACTAAGATACATGGAAGGGAGCTAAGAACCCTAAACTAAAAATGAAAAAAATATTAGTTTTTAGTGACTCACATGGCAATATAAATAATATAGCACGTATTATTACTTTACATAAGGATATTGATATAATTATACATTTAGGCGATTATGTTCGTGATGTACTGCGTATTGGAAAAGAAAATCCTAATAGAGAAATCAACTTTGTTGGAGGAAATAATGATTGGGCTTATAACTACCCAACAGAAAAAACGATAGAAGTTTGTAGTAAAAAAATATTTATAACACATGGTCATATATATAAAGTTAAACAAGGTCTCACAGAATTAATAGAAAAGGGGAAGCAACTTAACGTTGACTTAATTTGTTTTGGACATACACATTGTTCTGCAGAAGTCTACGAAGAAGGAATGATGTTAATAAATCCAGGGAGTATAAATATATCAGTAAACCAGAACAAATCTACATATTGCATACTGGAAATATCTAATGAAAAGATAATTTCAAAATTACATTCAATAATATAATCATATACTGCACTCGGGCACAAATTTCTAATTTGGATCCACTAAGTACAGTAATACTTGCAACATTAAAAAAATTATTCCTGTGGCAAGTATAATTAAGACAGCTCTTTAAAACTAAAAATTCAGCATTCTTATAAATCCTGGAAATAGTTGTTAGAAATGCATAAAAATGAAACTTCTAGCTATATTATTATATATCAATAATTTGTAAAGAGGGGGAATTTTTATGAATCTTAGTTTACATAAAACTAGCAGTAAGCTATATAATAATAAAACTTTTAAATTTTTTCATTTGATAAGAAATTTTACAATAAGAGAAACCACTGAGCTTCAGCTAAAGAAAAATGATTTACTGGAGACAAAGGAATTAGTAAAATGTATCGAAAGTGCAAGGAATGCATGGATTAATGCAAATAATAATTTTGAATTTGCTAAGGATGAAGACATGATCGATTATTATTCATATGAAATAAAAGCGTGCCAAGTAAGGTATAACTATCTTATTAAGCAAGTAAAGGGGAAAGGTCTAGATATGACTGCATTTAATGAAAGTTTAGATAAGTAAGCCCAGGGGATGACAGGGGACAGGGGTGACAGGGGATGACGGTTCCTTTGATGACAGGGGACGGTTCCTTTGATGACGGGGACGGTTCCTTTGATGACAGGGGACGGTTCCTTTGATGACAGGGGACGGTTCCTTTGATAGACAGGGACGGTTCCTGACACACACGCACACGTGTGCGTGTGTGTCAAGGAACCGTCGAACCCTGTCATCAAAGGAACCGTCATCCCTGTCACCCCTGTCCCCTGTCATCATCTCCTTGTCGCCTATTATTCGATGATCCCTAAGCCAAATTCTGATTTTTGGGCGTTAGCAGATTTTACAACAAAATCGCAAGATAGACATGTACTTCTTCCATATTGGAACATATGATCAATTAATATTTTTGCATCATTTGAAAAGTATCTATTTGGTATATCTACTTCTAAAGTGCTATAGGAACCATTCCAATAGCCTTCTCTTGTAATAAATCTATTGTAAATCAGCTCTTTTAATATATCCTCAAGAAGAACACTACCATCTTGTATATCTTCCATTACTAAACTGAGTTTAAATTTACTTGGTCTTACAAGGAAGATAGAGGTTCTTTCTAATTTGACAGAACTATTAGTAGCTTTTTCTTTGAGAAATTTATCAAAAAGTGCAGTGAACGTTGCTCTATTTAAGCCTGGAATATTCAACTCTAAAACGGATTTTACTTTAAACCTATGAGCATAGCTCTCTGAAGCCAAATAAGCTGTTCCTCCCGCAAATGCTGCGCTTGCGACTACTGCACCAACTGCGACAACTGTTCCCCCAATTACAGTCCCTGCTAATACACTTCCTATTATTCCACTTGCACCAACTCCCGCGATAATGGTGCTACGAGGCCCTAAGGTTTCTACTGCTGTATTTGCTATCTTTTCTACAGGTGTCCCTTTAATTGCGGTCTTTACTTTTCCTTCACCTGTCGAGCTACCTACAACTGTATTTATCAAAGTCCCTGATATCATTGCAGTAGCTGCTGCTCCTATTACAACTGACCCAAACATTCCTACAGCACAAGAGCCAATTCCAATTCCTAATGATGTTCCTACAGCTGTTGCTAATGAAGTACAAATTGGAGCTTCAAATGGAATTAGTGCATATATCTTTTCATAAAGCGTAAGAGGCAGGTTAATTGCATTCACATAGTCTATTTTTATTGGTTCACTCTGGCTTGGTGCAATATTATTCATTGGAAATAGAGTTAAATGACTTGATTTTTTTCGTTTAAAAGCAAATAATTCGGATTTATTATCCTCTTCATATTCTATTTCATCAAAGAATTTTACGAAAGCCGCGGTTTTATTATCTCGGTTATTACGAAAGCCAATCATTAAATCAATTATAGTCTTTGTAGCTAAATTAAATTTAACGCTTGGCAAATTTAGCGCTAAATCACCTTTTGAAAAATCCCAATTTCCATTTTCATTTATAAATTTGTTTTCTATTAAAACTGCAAGTAACTCTTCTGCTAAAATACAACAATCTTTTAAAGAAATATTGTTTTTAGGTCTTAACTCAGAGCTCTTTGAATGGCTAACATGCATTATTTCTAATCTATTCTTTTCTTGTGTATACATTATTGAATCATTTAATAAATTTTCAAAGAGATTCTTTTCAGAATTGTTACTACTTTTTATATAAGTAAGCTGATTAAGCTGATTAAATAAACACTTAACGAACTCTCCTTCAAACAGTTTATTTATTGTTTCCCCTGATACAACCCTTCTCGTATTATAAATATTAGCCGAAAATTTTCCGTATGTTTTGTGTACTTCCTCAATCGCATCAATAACAGCTTTAGCTTTAGGTGTTAATCTGGCCTTTGGGAACTGTATATTAAAGGCAATACTGATAAATTTTTTAGATACCCTATTACACCAAGTGCCAGTTTTGAAATCAATAATATTATTTGATATAAGAATATCTAATATTTCTTGCCAATCAATATCAATACCTTTATTTGAATTTGTTGTTAAGGTATAGCTGGTACATGGTAAATAACTGACTCCAAATAGTCTACTAGCCTCTATTTTAACATTTTTACTAATATCCTTATAAGCTTTATAGCGTTTATAGTAATTTTTAAGTTCATTATCATCAATAATTTTTCTACTAATTAAAGCTTTAATAAAATTACCTTCTTTAAATAACTTAAACTTATTTTCAATATTATTTTCTATATAGGATTTTAATCTTTTATTAAAATCATTATTTAAATCTTCTTGCTCTTTTTCGAAATTATCAAATCTAATCCTATAACGGTTATCTGATATTGGATCGGTCTTAAAAACTTTTCTGATAAACTTTCTTATGGATATCCATACCTTATATATGATTTTCAATACGAGATTCCATTCGGGATTTATAAAGCCCGAACTGCTAACAGCTTCCCATTTTTTACACATTTTTTTTAATAATTCCACTTTTTTAACTCTGTCTTCAGCTAACATACTTTTTATCGGATCCAAACATATGTTAGATATAAGGTAATTGGTATTGATATACTTACCATATCCATAAGCTTCAATACCCCGAGAAGCAAGTTGATTTGTCAAAATATGAGGTAAAGAATTAGCAATAGACGTTATATAAGAGAACAGATTAGTTTTTACAAATTCGTTTTTAACAACTACTAAATTATCTTGACAGAACAATTCTAGGGTTTTATCAATATTAGTCCTCATTGGTTCATACTTTGTTAATAAAGATGAAATGTCTACTGGGTCTCCAAAGCTTTTTGAGAGTATAGCTTCTTTTAATTCTTTAATTAATCCAAGTAAAGAAGGTATTTTGTTTAAAAGATCTTTAATCCTATTATTATTTAGGTTCTTTAATGGCTCTAAAGTATTGCAATAATAAGCAAATAAATTGTCTATTTTTTCAAATTTTTTAGAGTCTTCTTTTTTTAATTCCGCTAACAGACTTTTAATTGAAGTTCTTGAAGGTAAATAATTACTACTTTCACTACTACCAATTACAATATTATCAAAATCTAATAGAATACTTTCTATCCTATACTTTGATAATTCAGTCATTTTAAATGATAATTTTTTAAAACTAGCAGAGGCAGTTGAACTATATGAAGCTGTATCAATTGATTCTAACTGATTTAGTATTTTTTGTAACGTCTCGTTCGATATACTTTGGTATTTATTATACCTTTCAAGTAAATTATCATCGAACAAATCAACAACGTCTATATTATTATTCTTAAAGAAATAATCTATACTATTTACAAGACTGTCAAACGAATCTTTGTTTCTACTTAACGCATCATTTAGAAAATTAAAAAATTTTTTTATATCAACTAACGGAAGAATCCCTGTCTTCTCACTTTTTAAAGATCTTTCGAATATTGTGGTTGAATCCCATTCTTTTGTTATGCTATCAAATTCCCTAATAAAATTAGAAATTAGGCTACCTTTTAGTCCACCATTGACTAAAGACTGTGAGCCTTCAACATCAGTTCTGGCCTCAAATTCATTTATGAATGCAGTCAGAATATCGATCCTTTTGATTTCATTTTCGAATTGGTAAAATGTATTTTCAAAATTTTTTACAGTTTGTTGCTCATCATCTATAAAGACAAGATTATCTATTCTTATTTTTTTAAACATTTTTATAATTTGCTTTATATCAATTTTATCATTTAATACTTTAAGCGCATCATTTAGATTAAAATTTGAATCACTTGCTTGGTGGAAGAGAATTAACATCTTTCTAATAAAACCAGGATATTTGCATAATATCCCAGAATTTTCATTAGGATCAGAACCAAAAAAGTTTTTTAATCTTTCGTTTACACCAGTCAGAGGTTTAATAAATGAAGAAAAGATGTTTGAAACTAAAAAAGCAATAAATTTATTATACCCAGCTATCTTAAGTATTTCAGGTCCAAAGGTAGTTCCAAATTTTATTTCCTTTGATCTTTTTTCATCAAAGATTAACTTTAAGAACTTAATCACTTTTGCAAGTGTTTCATCTTGTAACTTTTGATTAAGATTTTCAAGGTTTACAAAAACTTCTTTACTATATTCAGTATTTCCTGAAAAACAATTTTTGAAATTATTAATTAAAATAATTATTTTTTCAAGCTCTTGCTCATATCTTGAGTATGTATGTATATCCCACATTTTAGTCAAATTATCAAAATCATTAATAAAATCATATAGAGATATGCCTCCTAACCCACCTGTTTTTAGACTAGAATCGATATCTATTTTAAGCAAGAACTCTTGCACGAATTTATAAAACACTTCTGTTTTTATATCATTTTCCCATTTTTGAGAAGAGCTATTTTTGCTATCTTTTTCCCTTATAACTTCGTCAAATTTGAATTTCTGTAAAAGGGACAAGACAAATTCGGCAGGACCAAAAGGATTTTCCCTGTCTTGATCTTTTGATTTATTTGAATATTTCAAACTAATTAGCTTGTCCATTATACAGCCAAGATCAAGCAGATAGTCTAAGACACTTCGTTTATAGTCATGCTTATCCTCATACAAGCTATTTACCTCCTTATATTTTAGATCACACAAAACTACCTTGATAATTTAATTTCGAATAAATCATATACAATGGTTTTCATTTTATTATAGGAGCTATTAAAAATCAATTATTATTTTAAGCATTTATAGTTTGACAAAATAGCTAAGTATAATTAAAATAATTTTAAATTATACTAAAGGAGTGGTACATATGGAATTATGGTATACCGAATATCAAACATCTTCTGTTGGAATAACATGTAAGACTTCAAAAACTTATCACGCAGAAAAAACCCGATTCCAAGATCTTGCTTTGATTGAAACAGAGCAGTTTGGCAGAATGCTTGTGCTGGATGGAACTGTACAAACAACAATTGAGGACGAGTTTGTGTATCACGAAATGATTACCCATGTATCTTTATTCACTCATCCAAATCCAAAAAAAGTCTTAGTTATCGGAGGGGGTGATGGTGGTGCAATTAGAGAAATTATTAAGCATCCGAGCATTGAAGAAGCTGTTTTAGTCGAAATAGATGACCGTGTTATTCAGGTTTCAAAAGAATATCTGCCCGAAATAAGCTGTGCTTTGACGGATAGAAGAGTAGAAGTCGTAATTGGGGACGGTATAAAGTACGTCAGGGAACATAAAAATGAATTTGATGTTATAATGGTTGATTCGACTGATCCTGTGGGATCAGCTGCTGGATTATTTGCTGTTGATTTTTATAAAACAATTTTCAGTGCATTAAAAGAAGATGGCATATTTGTAGCTCAAACTGAATCACCATTTTTCCATAAAACACTGATAAATAATGTTTATAATGATGTTTTGTCAATTTTTCCGATAGTAAAACTCTATACATGTTCGATACCAACATATCCAAGCGGGTATTGGAGCTTCACTATGGGATCTAAAAAATATGATCCTGAAACCATAGACATCAACAATATCCTAGAACTGGATACGAAATATTACTGCAGAGAGATCCATAAGGCAGCATTTTGTCTTCCTAAATTTGTTAGAGATTTACTTCAAAAGGAGCCAAAATAATATGTATCTGTTCTTATAGTGTTACTGTTATCTCTTGAGTCTTAGTATTCCAAGAGGTCTCTAAATATAGATATTTACATATTGATTTTAATGGGATCATTATTCTGTTATTAATTATCCTAATCATATCTTCTAAAGGAAACTCTTTTTCATTGATCAGTATCTTACTAGGTGAATCAACTTCTATTTGTATAGTGTTTCTACAGAAGTATTTAATTATAGCTGTACTTGCTTCTGGGTACCATGAAATATCTTCAGTATTTAAAAGCCTTGAAAATGCACACAATGGAACATAGGTTCGATTATTAACTAATACAGGTGATGCTCCTATATCGTATGAAATATCATCTACCATTATATTTGAACTTCCTAATTTAAATACCAGCACTTGAGCATTATATACTCTAATTAGTATTGATTCAGTACTATCTTTAATATTTTTATAAGATATTTCTCCTAAATTATCTATGGCCATAAATCCATACTGCCCAAAAAGGCATATTGAACTGATGTCGTTTAAACCATCAATTTTGTGTACATTTCCTTTATCCACAGTAAGAATGTCTCCGTTGCAAGTTATTACGCTCAAAAGGAAATACTGTCCATCTACACAATCTTTTGCATTATTTACATTCTGTATCTGAACGACAGAGATACCATTTGCCTGATTTTGTATCCTCCACAAGGTACCATCAGTTTTTATACTGTAAAGCTGGGTACCATCAACGTTATTGTCAGTTTTACATAGAGATGAAATATTGTTAAGCTCAAGACTTTTCTTGGGTACTATATCTTTAGGGGCAATATTATAATCTGCAAGCCATACATATATCGAGCCATCATTTTTTAGAGCCAAAACTGTATCCATATTCAGAAATTTGCTGTCAGTAGAACTTAAATTCGCACTTCTTTCATAATAATTTTTTCCACTTGCATTTCCTAAAACAATATCTTTAACATCTGTTAATCCAGGAATTTGATCCGGTGAAGCTTTTAATTGATTTTCATCCTTAGAATTTGGGTTTTGAGGAGGCACAGAATTTTTCCACATCCAAACAGTACCATCTTGTTTAACTATAAAATTCAAGATTTGGGATGATATTGTTTTTTTAATATTATTTATACCTTCTATTTTTTCCCCCACTGTATTTTCAACAACATAAGTAAGATTGTCTTCGGTTCCACTTTCTCCCATCTTATCCTCTAACATATACAAGGAAGAATTATCATTTGAAATAATAAAGCTCTCAGATATACTTTTAGCATCAGAAATACCTTGTACTCTTGTAGCTTTAGTATCATACTCTTGCATTATCCATACAGAACCATCTTTACAAACTCCGATTGTTCTCCCTGAAAATAAGCCAATATCTATAATATTATCCATGCCTATTATTTGTCTTAAAATTTTATTAGATGAGACATACCAGACTGTTCCATCATTCGCAAGTGCTACAAAATTTATTCTATCTGAGGCAATTTTTATAAATTTAAATTCAGATTGTGTATCATTTAAATCTATATTTGTGGTTCCATAAACGTCACTCTGTGTGCTTAACTCATTATTTTGTGCATATGTATAAGAAATCAGTATATTACTTATTAAAATAATCATTATAAATATATTCATTCTTCTTTGCACTTTAAATCAACTCCAATTTGGTTTAATCATACCAGACAGTAATTGATATCGGTAATTATACTTGTAAAGATAATAATTTTTTATTGAGAATGAAGTAAGATTTCAACAATCTCTGATCTACTTCCTATTCGAACAGGCGGCCCCCAAAAACCAAATCCAGAAGATACTACGATATTAAAATCTCTCTTTTTCAAATACCCATAATCAATCTGAAATATAGCTTTTGTTATCAAATCTATAGGGAAGAATTGACCTTTGTGTGTATGTCCAGAGACTTGAAAATCTATACCACAAAGCTCTGGCTCCTGCAATTTCGAAGGTTCATGGTCAAGCAATATAATCGGTTTAGATTTGTCAACACCTATTAATATTTCACTTAGAGGCTTCCTTTTCCTTCCACGTCCAAATGAATCATTATCCCTTCCTACTATATAAAATGAATTATCAATTTTGACATAACTATCTCTTAAAATATTTAACCCTGATTTGTCATATACTTCTACTAACACGTTTGGATCATTACCAAAATGTTCATGATTTCCTAAAGAACCGTAAACACCATATTTAGTTTTTAGTCTCGAAAATACCTTCAATTCATCCTCGTATAAAGTGATCAAGCTATCGCCATCTACAATATCACCAGGGACTAATACCAAATCTGGATTTATATCGTTAATCATATTTTCCATCTTTTGAAGGCTATTTTTCCCTATAGCTTTTCCCAAATGTATATCAGATACCATCGCAATTGTCATACTTTGTTTACCTGAAGATAATTTTTTATTTATTGTTATGTCATACCGTATTACTTTAGGGTTAGCAGCATTCCAACTGCCTTTTATCATCGATATCGTTATACAAAAGACTATTATTACACCTAAAATCTGTATTGAACTAGGATTAATTAATACGGATTCTGGCATAAATCTGATGAGCCTATTTAACAATAATATAATATCAATTAGTAATAGGCTTAAGAACAAATAAAGCAATATGATAATCCAATATGCACCGATTTTTGTTAAACAATTACTTGCAAATGATGGTAATCTACGGTTAAGTAGTGTCCCTGCAATAAAAGAGATACCCAATAAGAATATAGAAAACCAGTATAGTTTGATCGATATATCTGGTAAGAAGCTTTGAATAAATTTTAGGCCTTTAAATCCAACATAAAAGTGTATTCCACTAAAAACAGCTAAGAAAACAATAATTCCTAAACTAATACCAAAAACAAATTTCATTTGATTTTCGTCTCCATTCGTAGATTAAGATTTTTATTTGCCCTCTCAGGCATTATTATTCAATGAGCTCTCGGATAACTTTAATTCAAGCCACTGCGAAGGAGAAACCAAAACCTGCCGCGGCTTACTTCCATCAAGCTTTCCTATTATTCCGCGGGCTTCCATCTGATCAACGATTCTTGCAGCTCTTGCATATCCTACTTTGAATTTCCGTTGTAATAATGACGCAGATGCTTGCCCAGTCTCTACAACCAATTCGATTGCTTGTGGCAAAAACTCATCGTTATCACCTGGACTGGCTGAGTCGTCACCTTTTTTATTATTTATTTCTTCAATAATATTATTGTCATATTCAACATTCGTCTGAGATTTAATATACTCAACTATGGTTTCGACTTCTTTGTCTGTAACAAATGCACCCTTTACCCTTATTGGTTTTGGTTCTCCTACAGGATAAAAGAGCATATCTCCTTTTCCTAAAAGTTTTTCTGCCCCTGCCATATCAAGAATAGTTCTTGAATCAACCTGCGATGACACTGCAAATGCTATTCTCGAGGGTATATTCGCTTTTATTACACCTGTTATAACATCAACTGATGGTCTTTGTGTCGCAATAACCAAATGCATTCCGGCAGCTCTAGCCATTTGAGCAAGTCGGCATATTGCATCTTCAACATTATTTGGAGCGACCATCATAAGATCTGCAAGTTCATCAATTATTATAACAATCTGTGGAAGCTTTTCTTCTCCTTCTTCAAGTTTACAAACAGCATTGTAGCCTTTAATATCACGAACGCCCTTATTAGCAAAAAGTTTGTACCTATTGACCATTTCAGTTACAGCCCAAGAGAGTGCGCTAGCTGCCTTTTTCATATCTGTAACTACTGGAATCAGAAGATGTGGAATGCCGTTATAGATCCCCAGCTCTACAACCTTTGGATCTATCATTAAAAGCTTTACATCATTTGGTGAAGTTTTAAACAATAAACTAATTATCAAGCTATTGATACAAACGCTCTTTCCAGATCCTGTTGCTCCTGCAACAAGTAAATGCGGCATTTTGGCAATGTCTGCAACAACACTTTCGCCAGACAAGTTCTTCCCTAAAGCAAATGATAGTTTCGAACTATGCTCTGTAAACTCTGGTGACTCTATAACCTCTCTTAAAAATACCGGAGTCACTTCTTTATTCGGAACTTCAATTCCAACAGCTGCTTTCCCAGGAATTGGTGCTTCTATCCTTATACCGGAGGCTGCTAAATTTAAACATATATCATCAGTCAGACTAACAATTCTACTTACCTTAACTCCAGGACTGGGTTGTAATTCATAGCGTGTTACAGCTGGACCTCTGCAGATGTTTATAACTTTTGCCTCAACGCCAAAGCTCTCAAGTGTCTCTTCCAGCTTTTTTGCTCCTTTTACAGCAATATTTTTAAGGTTTTTAATATCTCTATTTTGATCTAGATTATCAGATAATAAGTCAATATTTGGATACTTATATTCTATGTCAAGAATAGGATTCAGTTTCTTTCTTATTTTTATGCTACTATCATCCTCTTTTAATTTTAAATCACTTTTTTTTTCAATCTTTTCGAAGTATTTTTCATCTGTTTCGTCTAACTCTGAGATTTGTAAATATTCTTGTTTATTCATATTAAATTCAATAGCATCATCTGATTTTTTTTTAGATTTCTTTAATTCTTTCCCATTTTCTTTATCATTACTGTTAAAAAGCTTTAGAAACTTATTGCTCTTTTTCTTAGAATCTTTGATCTTTATATCCTTCTTAGTTTTTCCATCGGGTTTATCATTGTCATCTTCACTAAAAATACTTAAAATTTTGTTGTATATAAGACCTATAAGTTCTCGAAGTTTTCTGAATATATATGCAATGGAGATATTTGTAATTAATATAATATCGGCAACAAGAAATGAACTTATTATTATAAAAGATCCTACAGTATTAAAAATATATAAAAATGGAAAACTTATTATTCCGCCCAAAATTCCTCCACCTTCTAGATTTACCCCTTTTTGAAAAAAGAAGGTTATGTAATCGACGAAAGTCATGTTTGCGAATTCAGCAAAATTAAAGTATATTATTTCATTTAAACTTGAAATCAATAACAGCATTGCTATTATATATATATATTTTTTAAGAAACTTTTGGTTTTTAAAGATTAGAACTATCGAAAACAGAAATATAACAATCGGTAGAACATAAGTTACCAAGCCAAATAATCCAAGTAAAACCGTTTTTATCATAACACCAAAAACACCTATTAAATTTTCATAATAGATGCTAAAAAACAATAGTAGTCCAGATCCAAACAAGAATATTCCTAAAACCTCATTATAATGTTTATTAACCTCGATTTCTTTCTTTTTGAATTTCTTCTTTTGCATTCTTTTCGTTCGCACTCTTTCACCCCTATTATATAATTATTGTTTAATTAAAGAAGTCATATATTTAGATATTTACCTGTTTGGATTCCTATTATAACTCCTAATAAACTCAATCCAATATTGAGAATTATATTACTAATAAAAGCTGAATAACGTCCACTTTGGAAAAGAGATATTGATTCAAAACTAAATGTTGAGAATGTTGTTAGTCCTCCTAAGACTCCAGTTGACAGAAACAATTTAAGATTTAGTGTGATAAAAGAGTATCTAAGACTTAATTGCATAATAAATCCTATCAAAACTGCACCTAATACATTAACAAATAGGGTTCCTAATGGAAAGTCAGATTTGAAAAGCTTTAATGCTCCAATAGAAACTAAATAGCGTAAGGAAGCTCCTAAAAAGCCCCCAATTCCGACGTATAATATCTTATTCATAAACCAATCCCCTGTAATGTCAATGCATCTTTATTTTCATGTTCTTAAGTATGTACTTAAGATCCTATGTTTGCTACTCTAATCTACGTATCTCCTTGCTGTCATATAGCAGTTTGAATAAAAACTGCTATTTAAACTGCTTATAGTAACCCTATAACTTGATCTTCCTGATGATGCGTGGATGAAATTCCCATTACCTATGTACATACCAACATGATTAATGTAACCATGACCTCCATTAGTATCAAAAAACACTAAGTCTCCAGGTTGTAAATTCGATCTACTAATCTTTATACCTGAGCAAGCTTGACCTGCTGCAACACGTTCGATACCAATCCCAAAATGATTATATACATATTTCACAAACCCTGAGCAATCAAACCCGTTTGGAGAAGTACCTCCATAAACATACCTAACACCCATAAAATTTTTACCATACTCAACAAGCTTTTGACCTGAGGTACTAAGGTTTGATTTAGTTGAGGTCGCAGGACTGATTCTTGTGTCTACTCCGCCCCTTGATATATTAGGCGTTTTAACACTCAGTAAATCTTTGAAAATCCAGCCAATAGTACCATTTGATGTTTTAACCTTATACCAATCGTTAGTTCTATTAATTAGGTTAAGGGAAACTCCTTTATCCAAAGTTATTATTACTCTGGAATCGGTATTATTGCTACTCCTTAGGTTCACGTTTGTTGCCTTAGTAATAGCTGTACCAATACAATTATCTTTAATAGTGATATAATCACTTGAAGCCCAGCCTACAATATTATTAGCACTAACTTTACTCCAACCGTTGGAACTATCTAGAATTTCAATTCTAGTATCTCTTGATAGTTGGTTTAAGATCTTGGAGTTTGTATTTGGAGATTGTCTTATATTTAGAGTATCTGCATTAACAATTCCTATCTTATCAGATTGTGCAAACAAAATAGCTAAGCTACCTATAAAAATTAACGTACTAACAACAATACTCACTGCTTTTTTCCACGGTTTAAACATAATTATCCTCCTATTTTTAGCTTCCGAAGTTAGCTGTCGGGTGCGGGTAATAGGAATTCCCCTACCATACTTATATGGATTAACCCCAGTATCCGGTTCCTCCGTACCTTTATAAAAAGGATTCAGCTATATTTTTTATAAGTTTAGACACATTATATCCAAAAATAAAATTATTTGTCAAATTAATTATCGTTAAAACTTACTAAAAAGATTAGTCATTTATTTCCATAGATATCTGCATTTTTTTGTACGTGTAATAATATTTTTACTTTGAATATTTCAAAAAATGTTGTAGAATGTTAATTGCCTGAAAATTATAGTTTTATGTCGAAAGGGGATAAAAAATGTGAAAGAACTACTGCTACTATCTATTGCAATATGTTTACCTGCTTTGTCTGCAGTATTTTGTTATAATACAAAAAATGATAAAATTAGAAATTTTTTTATTGTTGCATCATCACTAATTATGTTTTGCGTAGCAGGAAGCTTTATCTATCTTTTAGGTCAAGCAGATGGTAAAATAATAATTAATTTCGAAGATTATAATATACCTATTAATTTTGAGCTCTTTGTTAAGCTGGCTGATTTAGCTCTTATGGTCTATATAATATATATAGGTATTAAGTTAAAAAGACCACTCATTATCACTTTATCAGCTCTGCAGCTCGTTCCCTTGTTGATCTTTGATTTTTTTAGTAATACACATACTGAACCAGTAGTATTTGTAATTGATTATTTATCTTTAATAATGATTTTATTAATCACAATAATTGGTCCTATTATTTCAATTTATGCAATGGGCTATATGAAAGATCATGAGCATCATCTTCATTTAAATAAATCAAGACAACCAAGATTCTTTTTCATTATTTTTATTTTTCTAGGTGCTATGAATGGTCTTGTCCTTACAGATAATTTAACGTGGCTCTATTTCTTCTGGGAAGTTACTACACTTTGTTCATTCTTGTTAATTTCTCATGATGAAGATGAAGTATCAATAAAAAATGCAACTAGGGCTCTTTGGATCAATATGCTGGGTGGGGTTTTTTTTGTAGCTGCTATAATAATTATTCACAAGGCTTTTGGTTCCTTATCTATATCAGGAATTCTAAGTCTTAATTCCAGTGGCAAATTCGTTGGCCTTATCCCAATTGCGCTTGGAATGCTTTGCTTAGCAGGTTTTACGAAATCAGCCCAATTCCCATTTCAAAGCTGGCTTTTGGGTGCGATGGTTGCGCCAACTCCAGTCTCAGCACTTCTACACTCAAGTACCATGGTAAAAGCAGGTGTTTACCTCATAGTTAGACTAGCTCCAGCTTTTGCAGGAACACTTCTTGGCAAGTCTGTTGCAGTTGTAGGGGGATTTACGTTTTTAGCAGGGTCAGCCATAGCCATCAGCCAAAGAAATGCTAAAAAGGTTTTGGCTTATTCAACTATAGCAAATCTTGGATTAATAATTTGCTGTGCAGGTATAGGAACAAATATTGCAATTGGATCAGCTATACTTCTAATTATATTTCATGCATTATCTAAAGGATTATTATTCTTATGCGTAGGTACAATTGAACAAGGCATTGGAAGCCGTGATATTGAAGATATGCAAGGTCTTATGAAGAAAATGCCTTTTACAACCGTAATAACATCAATTGGTATGATTTCAATGCTTCTTCCACCATTTGGAGTTCTTATAACAAAGTGGCTAAGCTTAGAATCAGCTGTAAATCTGCCTCTAGTTCTGATTTTTATAGTGTTCGGTAGTGCATTTACAGTAGTCTTTTGGTCAAAATGGATTGGAATAATACTTACAATGTCATATAAAACTAAGTATAATATAGAAAAGTTATCTTTTTGGGTGAAATCTTCACTTATTGTTCTTGTACTCGGTGTATTTGTTGCAAGTATAGGTATTTCTCCAATGTATAAACATTTCGTCGAACCATTCTTGCAATCACAAAATATTTCAGACGGCGAATTTTTAACAACCAATAAAGATGAATTGTCATTACAAAGGGATAATCAAAATATTATGTCTGTACTTAATAATACAACTAATTTGCCAGAAGATATAGGAGGTTTCTCATCAATCTATTTATTTATGATACTGTTTTTCATGGCACTTTTAGTTCCATATTTTCTAAGTAAGGTTAAGATCGAAAGTATTAAACTCCCATACTTATGTGGTGAGAATACAGATGATATAAGAGGAATTGAGTTCATTGGACCATCTGATATAAAATCAGATGTTATAGTTCATAATTATTATTTAACAGGTATTTTCGGTGAAGAGAATCTTACACCTTGGACAAATATTGCAGCTGGTGCTATAATCTTAATAATGTTTGGGGTGGTGATTTAAAATGCAAAATATATTAATTATAATTATGACGGTTATCTTAGCGCCTTTATTAGGAGGTCTACTAGATGGCATTGATAGAAGAATAACTGCAAGAATGCAAAACAGATTTGGACCTCCAATCTTACAGCCATTTTATGATGTAATAAAACTCTTTGGAAAAGAAAGCATAACAGTCAATCAGACACAGATAATTTATGCCTTTGGACATTTGTTTTTTGCAATCGCAGCACTGATTATGCTGGTACTAAAACAAGATTTGCTAATGCTTATATTTGTTCTTACTTTTTCTAATGTATCGTTAATAATTGGTGCGATGAGCATAAGATCACCGTACAGCAAAATAGGGGCGCAAAGAGAAATCATGCAAATGCTTGCGTATGAGCCTGTGCTGTTGCTAATGGTCATAGGAATTTACCTAACTACAGGAAGTTTTAAGATTGACACCCTATTTAGCCAATATGATGTTATTGGTTGTACAAAACCACTGCTATACAGTCTACCAATGGTATTCTTAGGTTTTTTGTATGTCCTGACAATCAAGCTTAGGAAATCTCCATTTGATTTCTCAACATCACACCATGGCCATCAAGAACTTGTAAAAGGGATAACAACTGAGTTTTCAGGATCACAACTTGCAATAATCGAAATTACTCATTGGTACGATCTGATCCTACTCTTGGGTCTTGTCACTCTTTTCTTTGTAAAACCATTTTGGGTAGGAATATTAATTGCATTATTTAGTTACTTTTTAGAGATAATTATAGATAACATCAGTGCAAGAGTTACTTGGAGTTGGATGTTAAAAGCTGTATGGATTGTTGGTATTGGATCAGCATTTACAAATATACTATGGCTTTATTTAAAAAGGTAGGAAGGTGAATTTATGGGAATCTTAGACAAATCAAGGAAAAAATCCCCCTGGGTGCTTCATTATGATTGTTCAAGTTGTAATGGAGATGATATAGAAATACTGGCATGTTTGACTCCTTTGTATGATGTTGAAAGGTTTGGAATTATTAATGTTGGTAACCCAAAGCATGCTGACGTTCTTTTAGTTACCGGTTCTGTTAATAAAAGAAATGAAAGAGTTTTAAAGAATCTATATGATCAAATGCCAAATCCAAAAGTTGTTATAGCTGTTGGAGCTTGCGCATGTACTGGTGGAATATTTAAAGAATGCTATAATATAATAGGCGGAATTGATAGAGTAATTCCAGTTGATGTATATGTACCTGGATGTCCATCAAGGCCTGAAGCAATTATTGATGGTGTAGTACTTGGATTATCGAAACTTGATGAAAAACAAAAAGTTTTAACTTGATTTAAAGAAAAATTAAGGGGGGTTCAAATGTAGTTATGATTGAAAATTTGATTATAATAAAAAAAGAAGAAATACTATCTACTGTATATGAACTAAAGGCTCATGGTAATAGATTTATAACTGCTACTTGTGTTCATAATAGTAATGGTACAATTGATGTAACATATCATTTTGATAAAGAATTAATACTTACAAATGTAAGAATAAATATAGTTAAAGAGGATGAAATACCTAGTATATCCAGAATATATTTCTGTGCGTTATTAGTTGAAAACGAAATGAAAGAACTATTTGGTGTAAAAATTAAAGATATTATTATAGACTATGGTGGACATATGCTGCTATCTGATGAAGAATTGGGTTCACCAATGCTTAGGCAACAAATAACCATAGTCCAAGAAGGGAGTAAATGAAAATGTCTAAAACAGTAATACCTTTTGGTCCCCAGCATCCAGTTTTGCCTGAACCACTTCATTTAAAACTTGTTATGCAGGATGAAAAAATTGTTGAGGCAATCCCTGCTATTGGATATATTCATAGAGGACTAGAAAAATTAACTGAAACAAAAGAATTTACAAAAAACGTATTTATTGTAGAACGTATTTGTGGGATATGCAGTTTTATGCATGCACTTACGTATTGCCAAGGCATAGAAAGCATTATGGGTATTACAGTTCCTGATAGGGCAAGGTACTTAAGGGTTATATGGGGAGAATTGCATAGAATGCATAGTCATCTCCTATGGCTTGGTCTTATTGCTGATGCTTTTGGGTTCGAAAGCTTATTTATGCAAGTATGGAGAGATAGAGAAAAAATAATGGATATTATGGAAGAGACTGCTGGAAACAGGATTATAATATCTACAAATACTATAGGTGGTACAAAGCGTGATCTTATAAAGGAACAAATGATCAAGATTATAGTTGTAGCTAACGAAATAAAAGAAGATATGCTGCGTGTTGAGTCTGTATTTTTTAACGATTATACAGTAAAACATAGATTAGTAGGTGTAGGCGTTCTTACAAAGGATCAAGCATATGAACTTGGTGCAGTAGGACCAATGGCACGTGCAAGTGGTGTTAATCAAGATCTTAGAACCCTTGGATATGCTGCATACAATGAATTGGACTTTAAACCTGTAGTAGAAAGTAACGGTGATTGCCATGCAAGAACTATTGTCAGGTTTAAAGAAGTTTATCAGTCAATAGATCTGATTAAACAAGCTATAGAAAAAATACCCGATGGTGAATATAATGTTCCAGTTAAAGGTAACCCTAACGGTGAGGTTATATCCAGGGTTGAACAACCAAGGGGCGAAGTTTTATATTATCTAAAAGCAAATGGGACTAAGAACTTAGAGCGTTTAAGAATTCGGACACCAACTTTTGCAAATATTCCAGCACTTTTGAAGATTTTACCAGGATGTCAACTTGCAGATGTTCCTGTTGCTATACTAACAATAGACCCATGCATTAGTTGTACAGAAAGGTAGGTGAAACTTATGTTTGAAATGATTACAAATATTTTTAGAAATCTAATTTCTAAACCCGCAACCAGAATGTATCCCTTTATCGTTAGACCTTCATATAAGGATACTCGTGGTAGAGTTAAAGGTATTGACATTAATGAATGTATTTTCTGCGGGCTTTGTAGTAGAAAATGTCCATCAAACGCAATAATTGTAGATAAGCTTAAGAAATCATGGGAAATAGATCGATTTAGATGTGTAGTTTGTGGAGAATGTGCTGCTGTTTGTCCAAAAAAATGCATATTCATGGAGGAAGCTTTTACAAAACCTGTATTAAAAAAAGAAAAAGACAAAGTGGTTTTAGAACAACAAAATGCATGAGTACCAAATCACAAAGAATATTATAAATATTGCTATTGATGAGGCAAAAAAAGTAGATGCGAAAAGTATAACTCAAATCGTATTGGTTATTGGAGATTTATCAAGTATTCTAGATGAATCTGTTCAAATTTATTTTGATTTACTAAGTGAAGGGACACAAGCATCAGGAGCAACCCTTAAGTTTAAAAGAATTGCAGCCGAATTTGAGTGTAGAGAGTGTAAAAATATATACAATAAACCACGAGTAGGATTTAATTGCCCTATTTGTGGTTTAATTGGTATATTAAGAAATGGCGCAAAAGAGTTTTATATTGAAAGTATTGAAGTAGATTGATGGAGGCTAAAACAAATGAATATAAAAGTTATGAAAAACATAATGGATGCAAACCAAGAAATTGCAAAATCTAATAACGAAACTTTTACTAAGAAAAATATTACTGCAATAAATGTAATGGCATCTCCTGGGGCTGGAAAAACTAGTGTTATTCTAAAACTCATTGAAATGATTTCTCCAGGTAAAAAAATGTATGTAATCGAAGGTGATATAGCTTCATCAATAGATGCCCAAAAGATTGATAAATTAAATATACCTGTAATACAAATAAATACTGGTGGAGGTTGCCATCTAGATGCAAATATGATCAAATCTTCCATTTCAGATATGAATTTAGAAGAAAATTCAATATTACTGATAGAAAATGTTGGTAATCTAGTATGCCCCTCAGCTTTTTATCTCGGAGAAACTCTAAAATTGATTATTGCAAGCGTACCAGAAGGGCATGATAAGCCTTATAAATATATCCCAATGTTTGAAAGTGCTGATGTAATTATTTTAAATAAAATTGATCTAACGCCATATATTGATTTTGATTACGAAGTGTTTAAAAAAGGAGTATTAGCAATAAACACAAAGGCACCAATATTTAAAGTTTCATGTAAGACAAATGAAAGACTTAATGAATTGTCGAATTTTATACTCGATAGCCATATATCGTAAACAAACATTTAATATGTCTCGCTGATTATTATTATCATCATTATGTACAGTTTATGCTTAGGTGAAGAACTTATTCAAACTATAGTTTGAATAAGTTCTTCACCTAAGCATTACTAACATATGATTTTATTCCTTTAAGGCCATGTGCTTACAGGTATATTGCTGTTAACAGAGTTCAAAACACTATTGTACATTATTCTTATCCTACTCAAATCATGAAGAGCCTCGGACGAAATAATAATAATTCCGTCTGAGGAAGATGTCGCCAGCGATGTATTGTCAAAATACAAACTATACACTGTTATATACGCACCATTTATCTGTACTTTAACCTGTGAAGTAGGTCTTCCTCCATTATCTGCTTCACTATAAATTACCACTTGTTCAGATGTACTGTTACTTGTTACATTTGCACCTGTAGAACCTGTAGAACCTGCCGAACTGGTATCTGTGTCTGATGAAGTTTTAGTTGAGCCAGTCGAACTGGTGTCCGTGTTTGACGAAGTTTTATTAGAAGTAATATTACCGTTTCCTGATTTAGACGTTGAAGATGTTTCAGAATCCACATTTGCACCTGCAAATCCTGCTAAACTAGCATCTGTGCCTGCCGATGCGGTTGGCGGATTGCCATACTTATCGCTAAACTGAGGAACTGTAGTGGTTATGAAGGTCTTAGATATTATTTGATTATTCACTACTACATCAACATTATTTCCAACAATAACATTATCGGGCTTGACCACAGTATTTACCACAACACCTGAAGCCTTGGCATAAATTGTGTCAACCTTTCCAGTGCCTGTTATGTTCATCTCAGCTCCTGCTGAAACAACGCTTATGCTCGCCGAAGCTTTTATATCAACGTTACTTCCTGCCGCAAAGCTATTCACAGATATTCTTCCAACTTCACCGTTATCTACTTCTATATCGGTTTTTGCACTCGTAAATATCTGCTCTATCTTTCCTCCTGTTATGTCTATTTTTGTCTGTGATGCCTCTTTTGCTATATCAACAATACCGATTGTTCCATTTTTAACTGTTATATTAGATTTGGATGCCAAGATGTTCAACACAGATACATTTCCGCCCGAAACAGTTACTAAAGCGTTTGCCGCAGTCTTATTTATCAAAAGATTGCCAATATTGCCACTTGTCACTGCAATGCCAAAAGCTGAAGAATTTACACTGACATTCTCGAAATTGCCTGAAAACTCTATAGAATTCTGCCCCGCAGTTAAAGATGTTCCAACATTATTTGTATTTTTCATATCAACAACCACGCTAGAAAAAATCGTTCCGGCTGAATCTTCCGTTTCAAGTTTTGCTGCTGAGTTGAGTACAACATTTTTAACTGTAGCTTCGCCCATAAGTCGAATTCTTATTTTTTCTTCCATCTCTAGCTTTTCTACTTCCATCTTTTCAATATGAGAATTTTTAATTATAATGCTGTGTTCTCCTCCACCTCTTATCAGAGTTCTTCCTGCCACAGTTACATTGTCCAGCGTTGCATTTCCGTTTTGTATTCCCTCTGTCAAATACAGACTACCTTTTATTGACAAATCTTTCAATGTAACGCCTGGAGCATTCACAGTTACGTTTCCATTTATGGTTCTAGCATTTCCATCAGGGGCGGGCTCATCGTCTTTTGAAAAAATTTCACCTGCTACATTACTCAGTAAAACTACTGCCTCTGCTCTTGTTATATATTTGGTAGGGTTTAAAGTTCCATCACGACCACCTTCTAGATAGCCATTCTGAATGGCAGCGTTCAGATAAGGTTTACTCCATTTTGAAACGTTGCCTACATCTGAAAAATTGTCAATTTCGTCTTTTCCTTCGCTTGTGTTTAAGTCCATCAATTTTGTAATAATAGTGAACGCTTGTTCTCTAGTTATCATATTGTTTGGTTTTATGGAACCATCGCCATAGCCTGATATGTAACCAAGATATACAGCATTTGAAAATTGGTTATAAGACCAATCTTTTTTTGTAATGTCAGAAAAGCTAATATCTTTTTTTGAAATAGAAATATATCCAAACACTTTATTTACCAATGTAACAAACTCTGCCCGAGTAATGGGTTTATCAGGTCTGATGGTGTTATCCCCATATCCTTTTAGTATCCCTTTTTCTACCCAGTTTTCAATTTGAAATTCTGCCCAATTGCCTTTTAAATCATTAGACTCCATAGTTTTTACTTCAGGAATCTTTTTTTCTTCGACTGCAGCGTAGCCAAATACTACTTGGATTGAAAATAAAAAACCCAAGATCAATACTAATACTAGTATTTTATTTGTGTTTATTTTTGATAACAAAATCACCACTCCCTTGTCAAAAATAGTATCAATATATGAATCAAAAACGCTATAAACTATACTGGCTTACGGTAATAATTTCTTATTGAGGCAAACATTAACTTGTGCTGACGATTACAAAAGTGTGACGAATATCACCATCAGTACAGTATATATTTACATAAGTTCTCTATTAATGCTTAAAATTCCTTCTTCACAAATAATTAAATATAATAATGATCAATTATAAAAGTAAATTCCACCCCCAGCATGAAAAAAGGTGGAATTTACTTTTGTAATTGATCATTATTAATAAATATCATCTTTTTTATTTAAGTTAGCTATATTAGCTAACTTAAACTTTCTGTACTCAACTATTGAAACGATAATGCAAACTATGAAACCTATGATTAATAACAAGTTGCGATTTGTAAAAGCCTGCACTAGGTTATCATTAAGATTCTCATTTCTAAACACTCCAACACTGTCATTAGACGAATTTTTATTTATATTTGAATATGGTATAAATTCTGATACTTTTGTATTTTTGCCAACTTTCATAAATGGCTCAATCGATATATTGTCCAAATAAATCTTGCCGGTATTTAGAGCATTCTGATTTCCGAGGCTTATGATAAATTGATAGTTTTTATCATCTGTGTTTGATGTTCTAAAATAAAACTCATATTTGACCCAATTATTCCCAGTATTAAAGATCTCGTTTGTAGTATAATACAATAAATTATTTTCTATTGTAATGCTCATTCCTCCTTGTATAGAAGGTATATCTTCAGCTTTGGCAAATAAAGCTAGCTTGAATAATTTATTTGAGTCTAACCAAATTAGCTGTTGAATCTTTGTATTGCTAGGTTTTATGTTGTTGATTAAAATACAATTTGAGCCATCATATGATTTATTTTTTTCGATATTAATAACTGCTAATGCTTCAGAGGCTTGTTTACCTTTAGGCAAATTTGAGACCCAATTAGTTGGCAGACAATTGTCGATAATTTCAAAATCTGCATTCTTTAAAATGCTTATGTTATCTGCATGAATAAGATTTGTTTGAATCGAAACAAATAATAGTAATGTCATTAAATATATAGATATTAGTATCACATGCCTTTTGAGCTGTATCATCTTAAAATTTTCTCCTTTCAAGAAAACTCGCTTCGCTTGTGACTTTTTGTCCGATTATGACTCCTATAGTTATTTTAAATTAATCTCTCTCTTCTCTTGCAACTAAAGTTGAATCCATATTAACTAAATTTTGAACTATATAAAGAGGCCTACCTTTAGCCTCATCATAGATTCTGCCAATATATTCGCCAATAATTCCAAGCATTATCAACACTATACCATTAAAGAATAAGTTTACAGCCAGAGTAGATGACCAAC
The DNA here is from genome assembly GCA_963767415.1 of uncultured Eubacteriales bacterium. Lineage (GTDB taxonomy): Bacteria > Bacillota > Clostridia > Acetivibrionales > CAVYEU01 > CAVYEU01. Next base: position 11,645 of record CAVYEU010000041.1, on the reverse strand, counting down.
CTTGAATTGTACTTGTTGTAAATAGTTTCAAGTACAACACTACTATGAGATACAGAAAACTTGCAAATGATATCAGAAAGCCTAAGTATGATGCCATCTTAAGAGGTTTATATGAAAACGATGTTATAGCATCAAAAGCAAAGCGCATCATTTTTTTTAATGGGTATTTGGTTTTGCCTGCAAAGCGCTTGTCTCTTGAAAATTCGAGACCAAATTGCTTGAATCCTATCCAACTTACTAACCCTCTTACATATCTATTTCTTTCCTTAATACTTTTCAATGCATTACATACTTTTCTATCAATAAGTCTAAAATCACCAGTATCAACAGGAATATCAATATCAATCATTAATTTTAGAAACCTGTAAAATATTTTTGCAGTAAGCATTTTAAAGAATGATTCGCCTTTTCGTTCGACTCGTTTACCGTAAACTACTTCATACCCTTCTCTCCATTTAGCAATCATTTTCGGTATAAGTTCAGGAGGATCTTGCAGATCTCCATCTATTACTACAATCGTCTCTCCTTGTGCATAGTCCATACCAGCAGTTATGGCAATTTGATGTCCGAAGTTTCTTGCAAAATTGATCAGTTTAATATTCTTATCTTTTTCACTGATTTCATTTACTATGAATGCAGTTTTGTCACGACTACCATCGTTGACGAATATTATTTCATACTGACGACCTATACTATCCATAACTTTTTTTAATCTGTTATAAGATTCCAACACAACCTCTTCTTCATTGAACAACGGTACTATGACTGAACACAACACAGCACTGCTTGACATTTTTTATCCTCCTTTAAAAATACCAGTGTTTAAACCATCTCAGGTATTTCATGTATTCAGGATTGACTTCATATCCTGATAAAACTGGATAGAACATTATAAATAATCCGACAACAATTCCGAGGTAACTATATATATAATGCTTAGATTTCGAATATTTTTCTATTAGTTCTTTTATTAGATATACTATCAGAAGAACCATAAATGGTACTATAGAAAAATAGTGGTAAATAAATGCTATTCTCGGTATTATTATCCACGGCACATATTGAAAAAATACTGCAGCAATTAATAAAAACAATATTTTCCTATCTTTTTTCTTCTTTATAAGAAAATAAAGAGAAACAAAGAATGCAGGAATTCCTACCCACCAAATAGCTGGATTTCCAAATGCAGTAATATTTGATACATTACCTGTAAATGGATTAGTTCCGGCATAATAAGCTATTGGCCGGGACATGATAGGCCACTCCCACCATGCAGACTGGAATGGGTGAGTAGCAACAAGATTTTTGTGGTAATTATACATATTTATTGAGTTCCTGTAAAACAAGTCAATACCATGATCTGGACCAGGGACTGCCATATATGGTATAAAAGATAGAATATAAATTGTAAGAGGGATCGCTATAAAAAACAAACAACAATATATAGCTGTTCTTTTCATATATACTGTTATAAATAAACTATACCAGTCAGGGTTTACCGATTTTTTCTTCGTATCTTTAAGTCTGATTTGAACATAATCTTTATATTCAAAATATTTTACACTAATAAATAAGATCGCAAGTCCAGCAACCCCGTAGATAGCTATCCATTTACTTGCAGCACCCAGACCAAACGCAATACCGCAAAAAAGAAGCGGCTTAATTGAATCTTTAAAATCAAGCATATAGGATTTGCGTTTAATGTAATCAAACATGAAATAATACATGAGAATAATAAAAAACGTAACATATACATCAATTGTAGCGATACGTGATTGTGTGAAGTGCATAAAGTCAAACATTGTTAGAAAGGCAGCTAAGATGGCATAAAAACTTTTACCAAACAATTTTTTACCAAACATATACATAAGGGGTACCATTGCAACCCCAAAAAGAGTGCCAACAATTCTCCACCCAAATGGAACCATTCCGAATGCTAGAATTCCAAGAGAAATAAATAATTTTCCTAAAGGAGGGTGTGTGTTTTCAAATGGTTCAATCCTATGCAAAAATTCGTACGCTGTTCTTGCATGGTAGATTTCATCAAAATACATGCCATCTAAATATGTTGGATTATATACAACAGTTTGAGGTTCATCAAAAAGGTTTTTAGGGGTACCTAAATCTTTTGGGTTAATATCTGTTTGAACTATTTTTATATTGTTTAATGGCTTTATGCTGCCTAGTTCAAATACTCCAACCTCGTTTAACGCACCATTAGGAACATCGACAATAAACTTTAGACCCCGTGTCTTTACAGCTTCAACATCAACGAATTTCCAGACGAAAATGTCTTTTTTCTCGTAGGAACAAAGCGGCAAATAGTTTCCTTGACCATTTAAGTATTCGACTCTATATTTCCCAGTACATTCTCTGCCAATGCCTAAGCCATTATTGAAATAAAGCCTCGAAAGAGTTACTTCTTTTCCTAAATCAGCAATAAAAGATTCTCCTGGAAATGTAGGCGTCCAAGAGGTCTGAGGAAAGTTTCTGCTTCCTAAGTTAAAAAGTGCAATAATCAAGTAAATAAATGTCATAATCAGCATGACAATAAAGTCATTACGGGTATATTTGGTTTTCTTTAAAATACCTTCATCCGTTTCTTTAATATTTAATGCACCAGTAGACTTAACATATGAAGTTTTATTTTCCTTGTTAGAATTGGCTGATTTATTATTCTTAAAAAGGGATATTATTGCCCCAATGACAAAAATAACTAAGAGCGTAATAATTATATATTTTAAATTGCTGTATTTGGATGTTTTTGATGAATCTTCTTGTTTCTCAGTAAAAAGGCTAATCGCAGTTTTACCAACTGGCAGACTATCAAGATTCTCAACCTTAATATCATCAAACCAAGCAATACCGGTATTGGTACTTCCATATCCACCTAAACCAATAGTAACTTCAAGCCTGTCTTGTGTGTCATCTGTTTTACCATACATCTCAACATATTCCCAGATATTACTGGTTCCTCTTATATCCTTTGTTGTGTCAATAATACCATCAACAGATAAATTGGCTCCTTTTTTTTCTAAGCCTACATCTTTTGTTTTTATCCAGCATGAAAGCCTATAATACTTGTTGGGGCTTACACTAACTGGCTGTTTAAAACGGGCATCATTTTCAGATTTATTTTGAACTTTTTACACTTTTTTTCCCAGAATGAAATTCTGTAGAGTCTACTGAAAAAAGGCTTATATTTTCACCTTTATCCCATTGTGAAGAGATCCAAAAAAACGCATCATTTTGTGAGGTTTCTTCAAAATCACCATTTTTTATAAGATTTGGAGTATCTGCGGCAAAACTATGTACCGATGCAAGTATTAAATAAAGTATAATAAATGAACCTATTAGCTTTTTCATTCGATTTCCTCCAATAAATTAATTGTTTCCACGTGCAAGTATAACACAAATCTAAAGGTTTTGGCTTATACTTTATTTTTTACTTCCAAAAAAAAATTATACTCAAAGAGACATCTTTCGTTGTCTCTTTGAGTATAGGGCATGTGTCATCTTAATCAATAAATATAATTTCAAATAAATATAATCTTCAATAAATATAATTTCAATGATGAGATAAAGTATTTGCAGTTGATATTTTATTTTTACAAAAATCACGAGGGATTCTTTTTTGTGCCCTTATCATATTATTAATTGTATCCCGTCTTGCTCTTTGGCTAAAAGATAATCTAGGATGAACTACACTATTAAGAGGGATCGTAGAGTTCACTTTAGAACCATTAATAATTGGTTCAAAATTAGAGGCAGCAGTTTGTGTCTTGACGGTTGTCGGTTTTTCTTTGCAGTTTTCTTTGCAGTTCTCTAGCTGAGTTTTTAAATTTTCTAATCCAAACAAGAAATTATTTTTATACGGTTCGAAGTCTCTTTTTTTAAAAGTTGTTCTTTCAAGAGGGTGTGCAAGATCTATAAGTCTAGCATCACAAGAAGATTTATCTTTTGATACAGATATTAGTAAACTTGATGCTATAAATGTTTTATCTTTATAATTACCGCTTTTAAATTCTTTTATTATTTTGTCAATAGTTTTTATGATACTTGCATAAAGCTTAGGATTTTCGCCAAACAGGGTTTTAAAATCTATATCTAGTTTACTATTTAAAGATCTAGACTTCCTAGTTTCTATGCGAAAGCCTCTTTCCTTAGATCTGTAGAAACTATCCATCGTTGTACTTCTAAGCTTTTTTAAAGGAGTAGTACTTTCATCTTGTGTTGTAACAGTTTTAAACCCAAGCTTTATATCAATATGATTACTTGCTACCTTTTGCATTATTATAAAACCAGCTTTATTAGGATGCATATTTCTATCTGTTGGTTTAATTACTCCAACTTTTTTGAGGATTCGTGAGAGCCAAGTTTCTTTATCTTGAGCATATTCAACTGCTCCATATATCTTAGGAAATATTGATAAACAAGAACCCTTATCTTGATTTTCTTTAACTTGTTTAAAAGACTCAAGTTCTTTTTTATCTACCCATTTAATTATACAAGATTCATTTAATGCAGCCAATTCTGCTTCTGTCATTTCTTTTTGAGTTAGTAGATTTTCAGCTTTTTTAATAATTCGATCTGACATTGTTCTCCTATTAGACTCAAAATCCCCAATATGACCAGCACCTTGTTCTTTCTTATGACTAACTGGAAATAGTTTTTCTTTAATAAAAGCAAAACCTTTATCAATAATTGTCATAAGTTTCATTATTGGTGTAAACATTCTACTAAACCAGCTTGCTATTCCGAAGTGTGGATTTTTTTTAAGTAAACCCTCGGTTGAATTTCGAACTTTTTGTCCCACATTTTGACTATTCTCTTGCATAAAAATCATCCTCCTATTTTCAACTAAAATAAATTTGAATTTGTCGGAGAATTTTTTTTGTGGTAATACCACAAAAACTTCCTTTTTTTCTTTTGAGCCTGCTAAAAATGAGTAAAGGCACGTCCTAATAGTTATTGAGAATTTAAGAAATTAAAAAAAAGTAGTAATAATGAGTAAAATCTTAAAAGTTGAATTTTAATAAAACTTTTTCGATAAAATCGTAATTACTATTTTATTTTCAATGTTCAAAAATCTTTATCTCTAATTACATTATAATACATCTTAGGTGGCTTGTGAAGGGGGTATCAAACAATTTTTATGGACAAACTCACAATTATTAAAATATTAAAAATATTTAGAAAAGGTATTGACATTATAAAGCCTATCACGTATACTAAAAATCGTCGTTTGGCGGTATAAAAGTGTGGGCGCTTAGCTCAGCTGGGGGAGCACCTGCCTTACAAGCAGGGGGTCATAGGTTCGAGCCCTATAGTGCCCACCATACTTTTTTGGCCCGGTAGTTCAGTTGGTTAGAATGCCAGCCTGTCACGCTGGAGGTCGAGGGTTCGAGCCCCTTCCGGGTCGTCAAAAGCCCAGATAGCTCAGTCGGTAGAGCAAAGGACTGAAAATCCTTGTGTCGCTGGTTCGATTCCGGCTCTGGGCATTGATTTATTATTGCGGGTTTAACTCAGCGGTAGAGTGTCACCTTGCCAAGGTGAAAGTCGCGAGTTCAAATCTCGTAACCCGCTCCATAGTTTTACTAATGATAAAAAAGGGAGATGGTTATTACCTTCTCTCTTTTAAAATATAATAATAATAATAATAATACAACATATAATATAATATGGCGCTATAGCCAAGTGGTAAGGCAGAGGTCTGCAAAACCTCTATTCCCCAGTTCAAATCTGGGTGGCGCCTTTAAAGTATAGAAACAAATTAACAGCTGAATAAACTGTTTTTTTGTTCTTTTAAATCATTTTATTGGATTTTAACGGTACACTCAGGTTTCTTAATAAAGTATAATATATTATACAAAAATAGAAATGATATACTTACTAGGAACAGCTAAATAATAAAACCGGTTTTATTATTTAGCTGTTCCTAAAGTCATAAATTATATAACAATGATTATTGAAAAGGGAGTAGTTTTATGGACATATATTATATTATTTTGGTTCTTCCAGCATTCTTATTTGCACTATATGCACAATTTAAAGTAAAAGGAACTTTTAGAAAATATATGAATTCAAGGAATATGAGAGGATATACTGGGGCAATGGTTGCAAGAAAAATACTTGATTCAAATGGCTTATATGATATCACTGTTGAATCAATACCTGGTGAACTTACTGATCATTATGATCCTCGGTCAAGAGTCGTTAGATTGTCTGAGCCTGTATACGCTAGCACGTCGATTTCTGCGATTGGAGTCGCTGCTCATGAAACAGGTCATGCAATACAGCACAATGAAGGATATTCAGCATTAAGCTTAAGAACAAGGCTAGTGCCAATAGCAGGAATTGGCTCATCGGTAGGTCCATATATGGCTATATTGGGACTTATGTTTAATTGGTCGTTTTTCATTAATCTAGGTATTATTTTATTTACAGGAGCAGTTGCATTTTACTTAGTAACACTACCAGTTGAGCTTAATGCCAGTAAAAGAGCCCTAACAATACTTGAAACAAAAGGATTATTAGCCTCTAACGAGATTATATTAACTAAAAAGGTTTTAAGTGCAGCAGCCATGACCTATGTAGCATCAGCAGCAGTTGCTATGGCAAATTTGTTTCGTTTAATATTATTAAATAGAAGGAGAAACTCGAATAATTAAGACTTAAGGATATTAGATCATTCGTCTCATATTATATGCTATAATATAAATAAAAGAGTGAAATATTTATGTTTCAGATGAAAGGGGTAGGTATGATGATATTTACTAAACTAAACTTTTCTTTTATTTTAATGATTGGTATTTTAAGTATCCTAATGTTTTCATCATGCTCACGCAAACCCTCGTCAATGGGTTCTCAAAACAAATCAGATATTTCATCAAGTACTACAAAACACCATTTTCCACGTACGAATTTGGACATGAAAAAAAGGGAAGCGATTAAACGGGAACTTTATAAAAAAAGATTTAGAAAAAGATCACATTAAATAAAGGATATACTAAAAATGCCGGATTTTAAGATTTGTTCTGAATATAGACCCTGTGGCGATCAGCCTAAAGCGATTGATGAATTATGCAAAGGTCTTGAAAAAGGCTATAAAGATCAGACTCTTCTTGGTGTTACTGGATCTGGCAAAACATTTACAATAGCAAATGTAATCGAGCGTACTCAAAGACCAACACTTGTGATTGCTCACAATAAAACGCTTGCAGCGCAACTTTGCAGTGAGTTTAGAGAGTTTTTTCCTAATAATAGCGTAGAATATTTTGTAAGTTTTTATGATTACTATCAACCTGAAGCTTATATCCCATCTACTGATACATATATAGAGAAGGATTCTGCGATCAACGAAGAGATTGATAAACTTAGACATTCTGCTACATCTGCCTTGCTTGAGCGAAGGGATGTTATTATTGTAGCAAGTGTCTCATGTATTTATAGTTTGGGAGACCCTGAAGATTATATAAGCCTTGTTATATCTTTAAGGACTGGTATGCATAAGGATAGAGATGAAATTATTAAGAAACTTGTTGATATTCAGTACGATCGAAACGAAATTGATTTTAGACGTGGCAAATTCCGAGTTCGCGGTGATGTTTTAGAAGTTTTTCCTGCAGCCACCTCTGAAAAAGTAATAAGGATCGAATTTTTCGGAGATGAAATAGAAAAGATTACAGAAATTGATTATATATCAGGCACAATTCTTGGTGTACGGACACATGTTATGATATTCCCTGCATCACACTATGTTACTTCAAAAGACAAGATGCAAAATGCAATAGTAGGAATAGAGGAAGAACTGGAACGCCACATTGAAGAACTAAAGTCTCAAAATAAAATTTTAGAGGCACATAGGCTAGAACAAAGAACCCGGTATGATATTGAAATGATGCAAGAAATCGGATTTTGTCAAGGAATCGAGAACTATTCAAGGTATATCAGTCAAAGAGCTCCAGGTAGTGCTCCGTATACTCTAATTGATTACTTCCCAAAAGATTTTTTGCTAATTATAGATGAATCTCACGTCTCAATACCTCAAATCGGTGGTATGTATAATGGTGATAGAGCCAGAAAAGAAACACTTGTAAACTTTGGATTCAGACTGCCTTCAGCATTTGATAATAGGCCTCTTATGTTCAAAGAATTTGAAGAAAAAATAAATCAAGCGATCTTTGTAAGTGCAACGCCTGGGAACTATGAGAGAAGTCACTCTTTACAAGTTGTTGAACAAATAATTAGACCTACAGGGCTTATTGACCCTGAGATATTAGTCCGACCAGTAAAAGGACAAGTTGATGATTTGATTGGAGAGCTTAATAAAAGAATTGAAAAAAATCAACGTACGCTTGTTACGACATTAACTAAAAAAATGGCTGAAGATCTTACTCAATATCTGAAAAATTTTGATTTTAAGGTCGAATATCTTCATTCAGATATTAAGACATTAGAAAGAATGGAAATAATTAGAAATTTACGGCTCGGCAAATTTGACATCCTAATTGGAATAAATCTTTTGCGCGAAGGGTTAGATCTCCCCGAGGTCTCGCTAGTTGCTATTTTAGACGCTGACAAAGAAGGATTTTTAAGATCTGAAACATCGCTTATACAAACTATAGGTAGGGCTGCACGAAATATTGATGGTATGGTAATAATGTATGCAGACACATTAACCAACTCAATGAACAAAGCAATCAGTGAAACAAATAGAAGAAGTAAAATACAAATTGAATATAATAAAAAGTATAATGTGACACCTAAATCTGTTGAAAAAGGCATACGTGATGTAATCGAAGCAACTAAACTATATGAAGATATAGATAATTTAGAATCGCAAAATAAATCGAACGAACTTAGAGATGAAGACATACAAGGTATTATCGACACTCTCACTAAGGAAATGACTCAATCTGCATCAAATCTTGATTTCGAAAGGGCTGCTTTAATAAGAGATAAAATAATTGAAATGAAGAAGAAACTTTAAATATTTAAAAATCAGCCTGAGCTAATTTAGTCTTTTGTTCTTTCTACTGTTTTTAGGCTTTTAGCTGTTTTTTTAACACTATGTGTTAGGTGACCTTGTTTTATTAATTGTTTTTCTTTATTATGGTAAGGGACTGTCAAGAAATAAATCGTACATCTGATTCTGAGATAATTTTTTATTTGCCAAGGCGGAGGAAGGCGCAATAATTGTTTTATTGTAACTGACGACAACGTAGGCAAATAAAAAATTAGCCAGAATGCTTGTATGAGTTATTTCTTGACAGTCCCTAAGGGTACATTCCGTCATCTCTTTTTTTTGATATCTTAGCAAAAAGAGAGGGATGATTAAATGGAAATTAAGTAAATAACTTCGAAAGGGAATTTTTTATGGAAAGTTTGAGTAAGTTACCGAATATAGGAAAGATAATGGAAAAGCGTCTAGCTGATGTTGGTATATATGATGTAGAAACGTTTAAAAAAATCGGGAGTAAAGAAGCTTTCATAAGATTGAGATTACATGAAGGTGATACTTGTTTTAGTTCACTTTGCGGATTAGAAGGAGCAATTCAGAATATAAGATGGCATAATTTAAATAAAGAAACTAAAGATGATTTAAAGAAATTTTTTGACTCTTTCAAATAAAGAACTTTATAATTTTAATTCGGAATACGATAAAAAGCATTTTAAACTAAAGCTTAACTATTTAATCAGCATATCAAAAGTATGATTAAGAAGAGAAAAAAATAGAAGCGAAGAGAAAAAGAAAATAATCAAAGAAAAAGTAATCAAAGAGAGCGACAAAAGTCGCCTCTCTTGATTACTTTTATAATTTAAACCTGCTTGTTTCTTTATTCAATTTATCAACAAGCACCTCAAGTTTTTTAGCGTTTTCTTTGGATGCATTAACCAAGAATGTAACAGTCTCTGTTGATGATAGAACTTCTTCAGTTGAAGCAGCATTTTCCTCTGTAATTGCTGCAATATTTGTAATTTCAGTAGATACGGTTTGAGTCTGTTTTGTCACATTATCAGATAGTTCTTGGGTTTCTTTTAGTAGATCTGCTGCACCGTTAATCATCTTAAATAATTCAAGGAACTGAATTTGTACTTCTTTACTAACAACAGACTGTTCGTTGAATAATACAACCACTTCTTCAGTTGCCTTTGCAGATTTAGTAATATCTTCAGTTACTACCTTTATTCTTGTAGCTATCTCATTAGCCTGGATATTCGCACCCTCTGCAAGTTTTCTGATCTCTTCGGATACAACTGCAAAGCCTCTACCAGCTTCGCCTGCTCTTGCAGACTCTATTGCAGCATTTAATGCAAGTAGATTGGTTTGATCTGCTATACTTCTAATTACAACAGTAATTTCACCAATCTTCTTAGCCTGCTCTGTCAAATTTTGCATTGCAGTTTGTATATAATTTGCTCTTGTACTTGTAGTATTGATTTTTTCAGTCAATTCTCTAATCTTGGCTTCACCAGCATGTGTTGTTCGAACCATCTCATCAGCACTTCCAACTATATTAGCAACATTTTTTGAAGTTGAAATGGCTTGTTTTGTAGCATTATCTGACGAAGCAGTTATTTTATTTGCATTATTTGCTGTCTCTTGAGTACCTTCAGCAATTTGAGTTATTGCAGACGTAACTTGACCTATCGACTCATAATTACTATCAGCAGTCGTTAATATTTCTTTTGAACATTTTGATACTTCTTCAGTATTTTGTGTGATTTGACTTATCATAGTTTTTAAGCTGGATTTAATATTCTGAATTGCCACTGTAAGTTTTCCGATCTCATCCTCTGAATTAGTAGTTAAATCTGCGAATGAGAAGTCTCCTTGAGCTATAGCATTAGCTACTGGTAATATCTTTTTGAAGGGGGCTGTCAAAAATCTTGTAAAGATTAAAATAGCAAATGTTGAAACTAATAGAGAAATGATAAATATAATAATCATAGTTGTTGCCAATTGATTTGAATAAGCGTTAATTTCATCTTCATATGAACATGCACAAACAATCCAATCCATTTCTGCATAATACTTACTCTGAACTATCTTTACTCTTGGTGCAGGGTCACTTGGGTTTTTCCATGGATAGTCTACTTCTCCATTCTTTTGCTTACATAAATCTTGAATGAAATATCTACCAGTAGTATCTTGATCATTATAGATGTTTTGACCTTGCTCTGACGGATGAATAATAAGATTTCCTTTTGAATCTATAATGAATAGATATCCGGTTTTTCCAATTACTACAGAATTGAAATTAGTTTTTAATTCATCTTTATTAATTAAGTTATTAAACTCTGATTTGTAAGAAGAAGCACTAATTATCCAATCCCATTGTGGAAAATATGTCATATAGAGTGCTTTTGACTGTTGTGGTTGGGTGGATCCCGGATCTGCCCACATGTATTCAATATATCCATTTTTATTTTTCATTTGTGTTTGAACAAAATCATAAGATGAAAGATTAGCATTTAATAGAGTAGCATCTGGATGTACCTTAATAGTTCCAGTTGAATCAACACAATATATATATCCTGTTTTCCCTATTACTTCACTTAATAAAGCCTTAGTAGCTTCTGCTTTTGCAGCTTCTTGTGTTAATTTACCGCTTGTATAATCCTTATAACAAGCTTGTACT
>CAVYEU010000040.1:0-69324 GCA_963767415.1 uncultured Eubacteriales bacterium | reverse complement strand
GAATAAATCCGAGTTAATGCTTGGGTCAAATAGGGATTTATCTATACTTACAGAGACAAAAAGGAAAAATAGTAATACCCCACTAATTAAGGAAGTTGAATAAAATAATATTTTTTTAAAACTATTAAAAAAAGTATTCAAAATTTATCTCCTTCTTTATTTATATTATTTTAAACTATTATGGCAGAATTTTCGAGATTTTTTTAAAAATAATTGTGTAATACTTTAAAAATTCAAACAATAATATAAGTATATACACTAGAAACAGAAGTATTAACCTTGATACACGGAGGAAAAATGAGAAGGGAAAATTAGCACTAATTATTTCTATAAAAATCAAGACTTGATTTCTACTATAAAAGTTAAGAATCTATTTTTTGCCATAGGCATATCAATGTTTCTATTGATGACATTAATAAATCAGAATGTCATTTTGGAAAAACAAAAAAAAATAATAAATTGTATTGATACAAGCTATTTTAAAGTAATATTGAATAATTCATTACCATTAATTGATACAACCTATAACAGTGGAAATTCAAGCTTTTCAATAATTGGACAATTTAGTTTAGTAATAAAAGATATTTTTGGATTTGATTTAAGAAGTCCGATTACTATTGTCGAAGCAGGATCAAGCTTGTTTCGTGTTAAAAATAATGTTATCCAAGATAATTTAACAAAAAAAGACACGCTAAAGTCAGTTGAAAATTATCAAGATATTAATCAAAATGTAATATCTAAGACAAAAGAGAGTAGTATAATATACGAGAAAAAAACTGAAAAAAAAGAATCAAAACATGAACAATATTTATCAAGCGGTAACATAGAGATGCTTAATGAAACTAATTATCAAGTAAATATTGAGAAACTTAAGGAAGAACCTTTAAAATTAAAATTTGGTAAATTTGGTCCTAAAGTACTAATTTATCATACTCATACGGTTGAGTCATATATCACTGATTTAAATCAATTAAATCAACCAGGTGTGAAAAGTAGAAATCCTGACCCTCAATATAATGTAGTTCGTGTAGGAGAAGAATTAGCAAATATCCTAAGAAAAAAATACAATATTGAGGTAATTCATAATGGAACAATACATACAAATCCATCTGATCTAGGAGCTTATGAAAGAGCATTAAATACTGCTAGCAGTATTTTGAAAAGTTATCCGTCAATAAAAATCGTGTTAGATATTCATAGAGATGGGCTGGGTAATGGAAGTAAATACAGGCCTGTAACAAAAATAGATAAAAAAAATGTTGCAAAGGTTATGTTTGTAATTGGAACAGATATGAATGGCTTGGAACATCCAAATTGGAGAGAAAATCTAAAATTGGCTGTAAAAATGCAAGAAAAACTAAATATGATTGCCCCGGATTTTGCAAAACCTATATATTTAAGCCAGTATAGGTACAATCAGCATTTGACTAATGGTGCTATGATTATTGAAATTGGTGGAGATGGAAACCTCTTGGAAGAAGCCATAAATAGTACAAAATATTTGGCAAAAATATTTAATGAAATTATAAAAAATAAGGGATAATACTTATATAGAGGTTAGAATAAGGCAAGATTAAAGAATAGAATCTCGTTTTAAAATTTGTAGCTTTAAAATGGAGAATTTATTTTTTAATCATGCTTCAAGGAAAGAGTGTGAATATTTGAGTAGATTTGAAATCTTTAATAAAAAAAGATTAACAAAAATAAGATATATATTGATGACGGTTCTTATTGTTTGTTTAGTATTTTCAGGAATATTAATTGTAGATTATTCAATAAATGATTACTTGAAGAATACCAAAAGCATAGAAATATTAACACTGCAAATAACAAATAGTGCTAATACTAAAATCCAGGTATTTGAAAAAAAAGTTTCTTTAAACTTTCAGTATGTAATTAGGGATTATAGAAGGATTAAAGAGTATTTTACTCAGGTGACGAAGACAAGGTGACAATTTTAAGCATACTTCCATTTGATCGAAATTTCCCCACATAAAATTTTTGAAAACTAGTTCATTTCGAATGTCAATTATATTTTCTTTCATAATTATAGTACTCCATTTTTATAAATTATTATCTGAAGCAAGTAGAAACATTTCGGATTTAGTATACCATTTTCGTTATCATTATTGCCAATTGCACTCTGACAAGTAACACTATATCCTTTAAATGGTAATCTTAAATTCTGTCCATTTGCCAAATTCGCTGTTCACTTTGATGTCACCGTTATATAAATTGACAATATGTTTTACTATTGATAGCCCAAGACCTGTTCCACCAAGGCTTCTTGACCTTCCTTTATCAACCCTGTAAAAACGCTCGAAAATTCTTGGAAGATGCTCTTTAGTGATTCCAATACCTAAATCTTTGACAATAATTACAACCTTAGAGTTTTCTTTACCCCCCAGGGGGTCTTCTCTTGCTTCGCAATTCACCTTACCCCCCAGGGGGTTCTCTCTTGTTCGCAATTCACCTTACCCCAGGGTTCGGGTTCTCTCTTGCTTCGCAATTCACCTTATATGCTTTTAAAAACACTTTACCATTTTCTTTGTTATATTTAATGCTATTATCCAAAAGATTTATCAGAAGCTCTTTCATCCTATCTTTATTTACGTTGACAAATACATCATTTTCAATATCTTTAGTGATTGTAATCCCTTTTTTCTCGTATGAGTTTTTCAGCAACGACAGTACTTCATCAGCAATACTGTTAAGATTATAAAGACCTATATTTGAATCTTTTTGCTTTGCTTCGATTTCAGATAATTGGAGGATGTCATTTATTAGGTTATATAACCTCTCAGTCTCAATATCGATAATATTTAATGATTTTTTCACAGTCTTGGTTTCATTTACTAAGTCGCTGTTAAGGAGTATTTCTACAAACCCCTTTATCGATGTCAAGGGTGTTTTTAATTCATGCGTAACATTTGAAACAAAGTCACTGCGCATCTGTTCAAGCTTTTCAAGGTTGTTTGCCATGATATTAAAGTTATTTGACAATTCAGACAGTTCATCTTTTGTTTTACTACGTTTTAAATCGATTCGTTTGAAATAGTTCCCTGATGAAATTTCTTTGGTTGCTTTGCGCTTGATTGTTAAATACAAGCAAGTAAATATGTACTTAATTTTAGTTCTGTATGTCCTTCAAAAACTATTAATCTATTAATACACATATTCTTTAATAACTCTTGAGCAACATTAGCATTAAATATCTTTTTAAATTGAGATAGTCCATCTATGCAATCTATTTCTTCTCCATTAAAATACGCTCTAATTTGGTTCTCATCTAAGAAAAAATTTACTTTTTCTCCCTTAAAAGTACCATGCTCAACTAACATGTCTATTATTGGTAACATACTATTATTTTGGTTCACATCTTCTAAATTACAAAAATTCGAAGTACTTAATAATGATATTGACATTTTTAATCCCCCCTTTTAAGTAAAAATAATAAACATTAAATGTTATTTTAATATTAAAATTTTGTTAATTTTTGTTAAAGATTGTTAAATTTTTGTAATATTAGAGAGGTTTTAGGAAAGGGTTTTAAAATAATTCTATACCAAAGGGACAGTTCTCTTATTTGGGTATTATTTCATAAAGATTGATAAATAATTAACTTGATTGATATAAATTTAACTTTCGACTAACCTATTGATTCAAATTTTAATATATGTTAATATCACAACGTAAACAAAGTAAAAGTGATGTGAAGCTTGATGGAAGAAAGAGTTGAAGGTTTAATTATTGAGACTTATGCTAATTTGGCTAAGGTTAAGCTTATAAAGCACAAAGAGTGCAGCTTATGCGGCTCATGCCAAGGTGAAAATGCAATAGTTATTTGTGTAGATAATAGCTTTGGTGCAGATCTCGGCAAATTAGTTCTTGTTGAAATGAAAAAAAGTAATGAATTAAAGGCTGTATTTATTTTATTTGGACTACCGATTCTTGCGATTTTTTTTGGAATTATTATTGGTGAGTTTTTATCAAATTATTTATTGCTTAATTTAAATTTAATTGATGTCTTTACATGTTGTATATTTTTTGTGATCTCTTTAGTAGTAATTATTTTATATGAAAAATCTATTTACGGTAAAAGTAAATCACTTGTAAGAGGCAAAGTATGTTCATATCTGGAATGATTTTTATCTAGGCATGATTAAATATTTATATTGGTATGTAAATTATTGTTTAGCTATTCCTATGGTGTATATATAAATTAGGAAAAAGGAGGCCAAAATATTGTTTAATATGTTAAAATGGGGAGTACATCCTAAAACACACAAGAAATCCACTTCAAGAAAATCAATTGAAACTTGTGGACTACCTAAAAAGGTTATCATTCCTCTTAGGCAAAGTATTGGTACTCCAAGTAAACCTATTGTTCAAAAAGGCGATGTTGTAAAAGTTGGTCAGCTAATTGCTATTGGCGAAACTTTTATTTCAAGTAACATTCACGCAAGCATCTCTGGATTAGTTCTAGATATCGCAAAAAAACCTCACCCAGTGTATGGAGAATGTCAGGCAATTGTTATCGAAGGCAACGGATTAGAGACTTTAGATGATGATATTTTAGTTAAGAGAGATTGGGAAAACTTAAGTAGTGCTGAAATTATTGAAATCATAAAAGAAGCCGGAATTGTGGGAATGGGAGGAGCTGCCTTTCCAACCCATGTCAAGCTTCAACCCTCAAAGGACAAAAAAATAGATTCTATAATTATTAATGCTGCTGAATGCGAACCATTTTTGACTGTTGATCATAGAATCATGGTTGAATACACTGAACAGGTTGCAAAGGGTATAAAGATTATCAGAAAGGTTCTTAATGTAGATAATGTCTTTGTTGGAATTGAAGATAATAAAATGGATGCAGCAGCAGCAATAAAAGAAGCCTTAAATGACAGTAGTATAAAAGTCGTTCCAATTGAAACTAAATATCCTCAAGGTGCAGAAAAGATATTGATACGGACACTGCTAAATCGTAAGGTTTTGCCAGGGAAACTGCCTATAGATGTAGGAGCTGTTGTACATAATGTAAGCACAGCTTTAGCAATATATAATGCTGTAGCAGACGGAATTCCACTTATTGAAAGGGTTATAACCGTTAGTGGAAAATCTATAAAGGAACCTAAAAATCTTAGAGTAAGAATTGGGACTCTTTTTTTTGACGCTATTTCTTTCTGCGGTGGGTTTAAATCAAGTCCAGAAAAAATAATAATGGGCGGACCAATGATGGGAATTTCTCAATACACCCTTGAAGTACCAGTAATCAAAGGAACCTCTGGAATTCTTGCCCTTAGTAAAAATGATGTTAATATAAAAGATGAGTCTTCCTGCATTCGCTGTGGGAAGTGTATTAACGCTTGCCCAATAAACCTAAACCCAAGTATGTTAAGTCTTCTAGCCCAAAAAAGTTTTATTGACGAAGCAAAAGAAGACTATGGTCTATTAAATTGTATGGAATGTGGATGTTGTAGCTTTGTCTGTCCTGCAAAAAGAAATATTGTTCATTATATTAAATATGCAAAAAAGCTAATTTCTGATAAAGCATTAAGAGAGAAGGTAGGAAGCTAATGAATAATGATAACTTATCAGACATTGATAACTTAAAACTTTTAGACGAAGAACCCTTACTAGTTTCTGCTTCTCCACATATTTATTCAAAGTATTCAATATCAAAAATAATGTGGACAGTTACTTGTATACTTATACCACTAAGAATTTCTTGTAAAAAGAATATATATTTCATATAATAAACTTGTAAAATAAGAAGTTTACCGAAAGGAAGATAAAAAATATGAAATATAGTCCAAAAATTGATCTTGTATTTAAAAAATTATTTGGAAGTGAAGAGAATAAAGACATATTAATATCTTTAATCAATGGAATATTAAATTGTACTCCTGAAATAAAAGATATTACATTAATGAACCCATATAATCTAAGGACATATGTAGGTGGAAAAACCAGTATTTTGGATATAAAAGCATTTGATAAGAATAATACCCGATATGATATAGAGTTACAGGTTGGTGAGCAAGGATTTTACGGGAAAAGGGCAATGTATTACGTTTCAAAGATGTACGTAGACCAATTGGATGAAAGCGAGGAATATGACAAGCTAAACATGACGATAGGAATTCATTTGATTGATTTTGATTATTTCCCCGGCGAAAGATACCGGAGGCATTTTGTATATAAAGATGTTGAAACAAATGAGAGGATACCGTATTTGGATTATCAGCAGTTATATTTTATTGAGTTAAGTAAGTTTGAAAAGGATTGGAGCGAAATAAAAACACTTCTTGACAGGTGGGTTGCTTTTTTGAACAAAGCAAACAAACTTGAAAAAGGAGAAATACCTGAAAATTTGAAGCAGGAAAAAGAAATTGTGAAAGCAATTGAAAAATTGGAACAACTGAGTTTTAACAAAGAAGAGCAAGAGATTTATGAAGCTGAGAGGAAGACAAGAATGGATGCAAAAGAGGAATACCGTACTGCTAGAGAAAAAGGAAGAGAAGAAGGAAGAGAAGAAGGGCAAAAGATTTTGTTAATAAAACTTCTTGAGCGAAAATTCAAAAATGTTCCCAAAGAGCTTTATGAAAAAATATTGAATCAAAATGATACAAAAGTTATAGATAAACTTGCATTAAATATTTTTGATATGACTTCAATAGAAGATGTTAAAGCGTATTTTATGGAAAAATAGGGTTTGTCAAATAAAGGTATTAAACGTGCTAAAAATCTAAACTTTAACCATATAAATATCTTTATTACCAATTTTAATTCTATCTTCCATAAAATAAGATCAATGTATTATTATCCATAGTTTTGAAAATACCCACATAAGGGACAGTTCTCTTATGTGGGTATTATTTCACAAAGATTGATAAATAATTAACTTGATTGATATAAATTTAACTTTCGACTAAACTATTGATTCAAATTTTGATATGTGTTAATATCACAACGTAAACAAAGGAAAAGTGATGTGAAGCTTGATGAAAGAAAGAGTTGAAGGTCTATTTACGATCTCTTTAGTAGTAATTATTTTATATAAAAAATCTATTTACGGTAAAAGTAAATCACTTGTGAGAGGTAAATATTGAAGAAGCAAAAGAAGACTATAGCCTATTAAATTGTATGGAATTTGGATGTTGTAGTTTTGTCTGCCCTGCAAAAAGAAATACTGTTCATTATATTAAATATGCAAAAAAACTGCTTTCTGATAAGGCATTAAGAGAAAAGGTAGGAAGCTAATGAATAACGACAACTTATCAAACATTGATAACTTAAAACTTTTAGACGAAGAACCCTTACTGGTTTCTGCTTCTCCACATATTTATTCAAAAGATTCAATATCAAAAATAATGTGGACAGTTACTTGTACACTTATACCTGCAGCACTTTTTGGAATTTACTCCTTTGGCTTGAATGCTTTTATAACCATTATTTTAAGTATCTTGTCAGCCTGTACCTTTGAAGCAATCGTATTAAAGCTTAGAAGAAAGGTAATAACTTTAGACGATGGAAGTGCAATCTTAACAGGTCTCTTACTTGCCATGTGCTTACCACCAAAGGTGCCTTTTTATATTCCTATAGTAGGATCCTTTGTTGCAATCGTTATTGCAAAACATTCAATGGGTGGCTTAGGTTATAATATTTTTAATCCTGCACACATAGGAAGAGCAGCACTGGTTTTATCATGGCCAGTTACGATGACCAAATGGACATCAATGCCAAGTGCTGTTGATACAGTGACAACTGCAACCCCTCTAGGTATACTAAAACACGAGGGATATGGATATTTGGTTCAAACATTTGGCGGACATTTTAATATGTACAAATCATTGCTTTTGGGACTCAGAAACGGCTGTATCGGTGAAACATCAGTAATCTTACTCTTAATCGGAGGAATTTACCTTATATATAAAGGTTATATTGATTGGATCGTTCCAACCACTATGATCAGCTTAGTTGGTATCCTGACCTGGATCTTTGGACCTAATGGATTTTTTACTGGAGATCCAATGTTCCATATGATGGCAGGAGGACTAATTATAGGTGCGTTCTTCATGGCCACTGACATGGTAACTACACCAATCACAAGAAAAGGTAAATTTATTTTTGCTGCAGGTGCAGCTTCCATTACGGTATTAATCAGACTAATCGGTGGCTATCCTGAAGGGGTATGCTATTCTATATTACTTATGAATAGTGTAACACCATTAATAGACCGTATAACTTCTGTGTCTACATACTAGGAAAGGGAACTAATTATGGATGAAAATGCACACAACGATAATGGGAACAACAATATTTTTAAAATAGTTATGAATTTGACAGCTGCATGTGTAATCGCAAGTTTTATTATTGCCGTTGTATACTATTTGACTATGGATGTAATCAGCAAAAACACTATTGAATTTAGAAACAGCTCAATGAAAATGCTTGTAAAAGATGCAGATAATTTTAAGCCGATTTTAGCCTTGCCAGACTGGTTTGAAGCCGTAAAAGACAACAAAACTATCGCATATGTATTACCTGTAGAAAGTAAAGGCTATGGCGGAACAATGAAACTTCTCGTTGCAGTTAAACCTGATAAAAAAGTCTTAAATTTTAGCATTTTAGAAAGCAAAGAGACCCCTGGTCTTGGAGACAAGGCAGCAAAAGAACCTTTTCACAATCAGTTTATTGGCAAAAGATTAGAAAACCTAATAGTTGTAAAAGGAAACGAAAACAAAGACAGCATTCAGGCTATAAGTGGTGCAACTATTACTTCAAAAGCTGTTACAAATGGTATTCGTGAAGCTGTGACTAAGGTACAAGATTTTTTAATAAAGGAGAAATGAAGTGAAAGAAAATTGGAAGACTTTTAAAAAAGGAATAATTTCTGAAAACCCAATACTTGTCCTAGCAATGAGCCTTTGTCCAGCACTTGCAGTAACAACATCAGTACGTAACGCACTAACAATGGGATTAGCTGTTTTATTCGTACTTTCTGTAAATAATGTTGTTGTGTCTTTAACAAGAAATGTTGTTAATTCAAAGGTTAGAGTCCCGATTTACATAACCTCGATTGCAACAATCGTAACTGTAATAGAGCTGTTTATTAAAGCCTACTTACCCACATTGTACAAGGAATTGGGGGTTTATCTTCAGCTTATTGTTGTATTTGCAATTATACTTGCCAGAGCTGAGGTGTTTGCATCAAAAAATCGAGTGCTTCCCTCATTTTTCGATGGTTTTGGTATGGGGTGCGGCTTTACCATTGCAATGGTTTTTATTGGAGCAATAAGAGAATTGTTTGGAAATGGAAGTATCTGGGGATATTCAGTTTTTGGTGAGAGTTTTAATCCAGCTATGATTATGATTCTCCCTGCAGGGGGATTTATCCTGATTGGTTATCTGGTAGCCGCTGCTAAAATGTTAAACGGATACTTTGAAAGAAGAGAGGTAGTAAAATGAAAGAATATTTAATTCTATTTATAAGCTCAAGTTTAGTAAATAACTTTGTTTTAACCAGATATTTAGGGCTGTGTGTATTTTTTGGGGTTTCAAAAAACTTAAGTGCATCAGTTGGAATGGGAATCGCTGTAACTGCTGTTATTACATTTAGCTCAATGTTGGCATGGGCAGTCTACAACCTAATATTAGTTCCATTGAATATGATATTCCTAACTACCATTGTCTTTGTCCTGCTTATCGCTAGCTTTGTTCAATTGCTGGAAATGGTGATAAAAAAATACGTACCTGAACTTTATAAACTGTGGGGGATATATTTATTATTAATCGCTACAAACTGTATTGCTCTTGGGGTTCCTTTATTAAATGCAGAGTCAAACTATTCAATATTAAAGAGCACAGTTCATGCAATAGGTTCTGGCATTGGTTTTTCAATAGCCATAATTTTGATGGCGAGTTTAAGAGAAAGATTAAGGCTCGCAAATATTCCAAAACCATTAGAAGGCTTGGGCATTGCATTTATCCTTGCAGGAATGCTTGCTTTATCATTTTGTGGATTTTCAGGAATGATTTAAAAGAGTGGGAGGTATGAATAATTATGATTGTTATTATAACAATTGTTTTAGTTATGGGAATGATGGGATTATTGTTTGGAACAGTGCTTGCACTTGCAAATAGAAGGCTAGCAGTTCAAATGAATCCTTTAATACATAAAGTTGAAGATGTTTTACCAAAAGGTCAGTGCGGAGCTTGCGGATATCCGGGATGTCAAGCATACGCTAAAGCTGTAGTAATGGAAGATAGTATTGCCCCTAATCTTTGTATACCTGGTAAGGCTGAAGTTGCTAAAAAAGTTGCTGAACTTACCGGTAAAAAAACAAATATTGTTGAAAGCAAAGTTGCTACCATTTGCTGTTCAAATCCAATCAGTACAGCAAAAAAATTATATAACTATTATGGGATCAAAGACTGTGTAGCTGCAAGCATACTACACCTTGGTCCAAAATACTGTAAATATGGCTGTATCGGATTAGGGACCTGCGCTTCTCAGTGTCCATTTGGAGCAATTAAGATAAAGGAAAATGGTCTTCCTCAAGTAGACAGTAAAAAATGCACCGGATGTGGAAAGTGTGAAGTATCCTGCCCTAAACAAGTAATCAAGTTGAACCTGAGTGACTCTAAGGTTTTAGTTACTTGTTCCTCACAAGACAAAGGTGCTGTGGCTAAGAAAAGCTGTGAAGTCGCCTGCATTGGATGCGGATTGTGCAAAAATTCTTGTCCTTATAATGCAATAAAGATTGAGAATAATCTTGCAGCTATAGATGCCCATATCTGCATAGAAAAATGCACTGATCCGGTTTGTGTAGATAAATGTCCATTAAAGGTAATAAACTTAAAAAGGACGCCTGCATGAAAAAATTAAGTATCGTTTTATTAATTTTGTTGTCATTAACTATATCAGTTGGCTGTTTTGGGAAGAAAGACAAACTGTATGAAACAAACGGATTTGGTATGGGTACAGTTATTTCTCAAAAAATATATGGCAAAGATGCTGCTTACGCTGCAGTTGAAGTTTTTGATAAAATTAAATACTTAGAAGGTCTCATGACGATCAATTCCCCTGGTGGAGATATAAATAATTTAAATAAAAATGCCCAAGTTAACTTTGTTGAATTAAATGCTGAAACTTTTATTTGTTTAAATAAATCTTTGGAGTTCTCTAAATTAAGTAATGGAGCTTATGATGTAACATGCGGGTCAGTTGTCAAGTGCTGGAACATTGGAACCGAAAATGCCAGAATCCCTGAGCCCAATGAGCTTTTAAGGCTTAAACCCCTGGTTAACTATGAATGCATACATTTGGATTATAGTAATAAAAAAGCTTTTCTTGAAAAAATCGGTCAAATAGTTGACTTGGGTAGTATTGCAAAGGGTTATGCAGGGGATGAATGTATAAAGATTTACAAAAAATATGGTTTTCTATCTGCCTGTTTAAACCTGGGTGGTAATGTTGTAACGCTGGGAAGCAGAGAAGACGGGAAACCTTGGAATATCGGAATTCAAAATCCCAGAGCAACAAACGGTAATTATATTGGAATTGTCAAGGTCACAAACAAATCCGTGGTTACCTCAGGAGATTATGAAAGGTATTTTGAAAAGGATGGGAAAAGGTATCACCATATTTTTGATCCTTCAACATGCAAACCTGCTGAATCAGGCTTAATGAGCGTAACTATAGTAACTGATTCCTCAATCGATGCTGATGGGCTATCTACCTCAGCATTTGTCCTTGGACTTGAAAAGGGTATGCAGCTTATCAAAAAATATGGAAAAGCAGAAGCTATCTTTATAACAACAGATAAAAAAGTACATGTCACAGAAAAACTTAAAGGTGAGTTTACATTCAAGGATGAAAGTGGAGAATTTAAATATGAAAGTGAAGAACTTAAATATGCTGAAAAAAGGTGACATAATACTTATATTAACTGCACTGATTGTTAATGTTCTAATCTATGCATTAAATTCTAACTACATTATAGATACACCTCAGGAAAAAATAGCAGTTATAAAGCAGAATGGAAAGGTAATTCGTGAAATTAATTTAAATAAGGTCACTAATCCATTTTTGGTAAATATTTCAAGAGATAAAGTGGTTTTGAAAGTAGAAAAAGGCAGTATAAAGTTTCTAAGTTCAGAGTGTACGAATAAAGTCTGTATCAAGGCTGGTTGTCTTTCGCATAAGGGAGAAAGGGCTGTTTGCGTGCCATTTAGAACCGAAGTATTAATAAAAGATACGGATCAACCGGATAGTATAGCATATTGAATCATTATTAAGAAAGAGTTGAGTAACATCATTAATAGTAGGAAACAAGCTATAAATATAATATTAATAAGTAATGCTATTTTACTTGGTCTTCTAGACACATTTATTCCAATTCCTCTACCCATTCCAGGGGCTAAAATTGGACTTGCAAATATTATTACAATTATTGCAATATGTTTTTTAAGCTACAAAGATGTGATGTTTATTGTAGTATTAAGATGCGTGAGCTTGGCTTTCTTTACAAGAGGGATAGTTTCATTGGTTTTTAGTTTATCAGCGGGACTTTTTAGTGCCAGTATTATGTGGTTTTTGTATAAGAAAACAAAGAATATATTTAGTATCAAGGGACTAAGTATGGTTGGTGCAATAGTACACAGTATAGTACAAATAACAGTAGCATCAATTATTATGAAAGAGAATATTATATTTTACTATTTTCCAGTTTTATTAATTTTAGCAATTATTACTGGTCTTATAAATGGCAGTATAGGAGAAATAACAATAAATGAGATCCGAAAAAGAGACATCATCAAAACTTAATAACTATCGGATAAACTCACTGAATATTTTAGAAAATATGGATGCAGGAGTTAAACTGATTTTGCTTTTAATTCTGTTATTTTTAGTTTTTTTTAGTAATAATTTAATCAACGTAGGAATTTTGCTTGCTCTTAGCGGTTATATAATGCTTTTTACAGGCTTAAAGAAAAATGTTGTTATAAAAAGTGTTTCAGCACTTTTTATAGTAATATGTCTCCCCTATCTTTTTGGAATATTAATATCTGTAGTGCTCTCGCTGCTTCAAAAAAATATATTCTGTTTTCAATGGTATAAGTTTCATGATATCTTATTGAGGGTTCTAAAGCTTTTTTTACTTGTATTCTTAAGTGAATTATATTTACATACAACGCCTATTAAATTAATAGCCAACATGTTATATAAAGTATTTTTCCCATTTAAATATTTGAGATATACAATAAAGAAAAGTTTTAAGATCTTTATAATTATCGTAAACGATATTCACGATAATATAAATGAATTCAAGAAAAAAATCCTAATAAAAATGAAACCAGGACAATTAAAAAACATACAAAGTATTAAGGTAAACCTTAATACTATATCTGCAATAATTGTATCGTTAATTGTAGATTCATTTGAAAAAATACAAAAAATTCAAGATAGCCTTGAAAATGAGGGAATAGACAATTTAGACAGTTATGTATTTAGGATCACTAAATATGATTTACTTGGAATTGCAGTATGTGCAATAATTACAATATTGATTATTTTTCTAAATATATATTACTTCTTGGATAAATAGGGTCAGGTTATCAATTAAATTTACTTCCCCTATTATTGAATCTTCGTTAAACAGTCTAACCACTGGCCTTTGAGGGCTTCCCATGTTTTGTTTCACTACTACTCCTTGACTTCCATCATTTAATTTAACACTGCATCCATTTGGATAAAAAATAATTGTATCTCTAAATTTTATTAAAACTTCTGGATCGAGTATTGACCCAGAAACTGCTAATAAGCCTTCGAAAGCCTGATGAGGCATTCTACAAACACCATTATTTTCATAACCATTTAAAACATTATCATAATAGTCAGCAACCCTTACAACTCGAGAAAATTCAGAAATTTCAACATCTTTTAATTTCCTTGGATAGCCTGTACCATTATAATTCTCATGGTGTTCATATGCTACAATTGATGAAAGAAGATTTAGCCCCCTGCACTTTCTTAAAACATCAAAACCTTTTTTTATATGATCTGGATCCTCTAAAGGTTTGTCTTCTCTCCCAAGATCATGAACCAAAGCTCCTACAAGCAAATCACACATTTGATCAAATTTGTAAGACATCTTATTACCTAAAAAGGCTGTTAAGATAGCAACGTTAACTGTATGGGTTACAACATATTCTTCTATACCACCTAATGACAGAATACTGATCCCTTTTTCCCTATATTCTCGGATATAATCAACCATTTTTTTTGCAACATTTTTAATACTATACTCATCAATTGTTCCTTTTTTATGAAGTGTAGTATAATTTTCTCCTACTACTTTTTCTATCTCATTCCTTGTACTAAAATCCAAAGATTGCATAATTTCAACATCTTCAAATCTTATATCAACAATGTATACTTTGGTTATACCAAGTTTTTTTAGTCTATTTATATAAATTTCATTTAATTCAATTCCTGCAGCTAAAATTATTCTTCCTTTAGCAGAATAAACTGGAGACGCTAATACAGCACCTTGCACCAAAATATTAGTTCCAACAAGTCTCATACTAAATCCCCCCCTTTTATATATCAATATATATACTTTTGAATTACTTTCATATATTCTACATATGAGATAAAATACCCTTTAAGAAGAGTGATTTCGTTTATGCTTATTGTTTGTAAGTATAATCCTTGTTTCCGTAATAATCATATCCATTGGAACGTCATGCGGTTTAGTTGAAATATTTTTTAGTAATTGAAAATCAAAACACAATCCAACCTTAATGCAACTGTGCTTAAGTTTACTTAAAAAGCAGTCATAAAAACCTTGACCAAAGCCAACTCTATTTCCATCTTCAGCAAAGGCGATCCCTGGAACAACAATAAGCTCAATAGTCTCGGGATTAACAGAAATTCTGTTTTCAGGTTTTGGTTCATCAATTCCAAACATTCCGCTTATAAGCTCCGAATTCAAATCTCGAATGTAGCTCGCCTCAATTTCCTTTGTTCCATTTTTCTCTGATATAAAAGGTACAAGAATACTCTTACATTTATTAAGTGATATCCTCACAAAATCATGGGTTTTAACCTCATTCTTGAAATCTAAGTAGACACAAATCACTTGACTTTTATTAAATTCAGCTACTTCAAAAAGCCGATTTATAATCGTCTGACTCTTTAAAGTCACATCGTGAATATCTTGAACACTTCGAATTTGTAGAAGCCTTTTTCTGATAGCACCTTTTGTCTCAATCAAGTTAACACCTATTTTTCAATATTAATATTCAATATTTTCCCTTGCATATACACATTTGTTTATTGGATGTTTTATAAGTACAATTTCAGACACATAGTCAGCTATTTCAATAACTGCATCTTTAGCATCTCTTCCCGTTAAAATAATCTCTAAAGAGTTGGAGCCCTGTTTAAATATAGATACAGCCTCAGTTGTATCTATATATCCTTTATTGAGTACTGCCAGTATTTCATCGAGTATCAACATATCGCATTCTTTATTTTTAATTATTTGTTTTACAAACTCCCAAGCATTTAAAATCTCTTCTTTAAGCTCAAGTAACTCAGTATCATTTAAAGTCCACGTAAACCCACGCTCTTTTTCAAACCTAAACACCTTAAATAATGGCTCTAGTTTCTTTAAGGTAACTAATTCTCCAGTATGCCCACCTTTTAGGAATTGAACCATATGCACTTTTTTGTTATATCCTATACACCTTATTCCTTGTCCTATTGCAGCAGTCGTTTTACCTTTTCCATTTCCAGTATAAACTTGAATCATATTAATACCCTTTATTATGTTTTGCTTGCACCATAGTATACTATTCCTCTTTCTTCATCAATAGTTACAACAGATCCATTTTTCAATATCCTTGTCGCATTCTCTGCTCCGATAATAACTGGAATGTCCAATGCTAAACCAACGGTCACTGCATGAGAAGAAATCCCTGGTTCTTCAACGATTATTGCTGATGCCCTTTTAATATATGGCAGAAAATCATTTGAAGAAAACGGGAAAACTAGTATGTTGCCATCTGAAAATTTACATTTTGCTTCTTCAACTGACCTTACAACACACAGCTCACCTGTTATCGTTTCTTTTCCTAAGCCAGTACCTTTTACAAGAACTTTTCCAACAATATGAACCTTCAATATATTAGTTGTACCATTTACTCCAATCGGAACACCTGCTGTTATTACAACCAGCTCCCCATTTTTAACCATACCGGAGGCTAAGGCTTTCTCGACTCCTGTATCAAACATCTCGTCAGTCGAAGAGGCTGGGGATACTATATAAGGAATAACACCCCATGAAAGAGATAGTTGTCTTTGAACCCTTTCGCTTACAGTTGTTGCTATTATTGGGCATGTTGGTCTAAACCTAGATATCATTCTTGCCGTGTGCCCCGAATAAGTAACTGTAATAATCGCAGCAGCTTTTAAATCCTGAGCTGTAGTACAAGTCGCATGACTTATAGCATTTGTTACACTTCCTACTAAATCATAGTGTATCTTTGAAAGCCGTCCCCAATAATCAATAGATTTTTCTGCCTTTTCAGCGATCTTAGCCATCATCTCAAGACTTTCTATCGGATATTTTCCCATTGCAGTCTCACCTGACAGCATTACAGCGCTTGTCCCATCATATATTGCATTAGCAACATCACTTGATTCTGCTCTTGTTGGACGAGGATTTCTAATCATTGAATCTAACATTTGGGTTGCTGTAATTACGGGCTTTCCGTTTTTATAACACTTTTCGATCAAGTTCTTCTGAACAATTGGCACCTCTTCAACAGGAATTTCAACACCCAAATCTCCTCTTGCTACCATTATCCCATCTGCAACCTTTACGATTTCATCGAAATTTTGGATTCCTTCCCTATTCTCAATTTTGGCAATTACTCTAATATCCTTTGCTTCATTCTTTTCTAATATTTTTTTGATCTCAATTACATCAGAGGCCTTTCTCATAAATGATGCAGCAATAAAGTCAAATTCATTTTCAATACCAAATTTTATATCGTCAACGTCTTTTTCTGTTAACGAAGGAAGATTTATTTTAGTACCTGGAACGTTTATACCCTTATTATTACTTATAACCCCACCATTTAATACCTTACAGATAATATCCTTATTGTCTATTTCTGTCACTTCGAGTTCTACAAGACCATCATTTATAAGAATTCTATTCCCTATTTTAATATCTAGGTATAACTTTTTATAACTTACAGAGGTTCTTTCATTATCACCTTCAATATCGTCGTTAATTAAAGTAAAGGTATGTCCTTCAACCAAAGTTACTTCTTTTTCTTTAAATTTACCAGTTCTTATTTCAGGTCCCTTTGTATCAAGTATCAGGGGTATAGAAAGATTATATTCACTTCTTATTTTTTTAAATAAATCAATTCTTTTTTGATGTTCTTCGTAAGAACCGTGGGAAAAATTAATTCTAGCGACATCCATACCTTTTAAAAATAACTTTCTTAGAATACTTTCATCATCAACAGCAGGACCCAATGTACAAACTATTTTTGTTTTTCTCATTTGACACCCTCCTATTTTAAAATCTTTAAGTTATTTCTCGCCGTAAAATCTGATGCACTTGCACCAATTTTTGCTTCGGTAAAACTATTTTTGCTACCAAACATAACATCTAATCTACTTATACTATATTACTAAATTAATCGAATTCTGTCTTACAAATATTTTGGCCATATTGCTCAATTATTGCACGGTCTGAGCCTTCACATTGTCTCTTCCTGTAATGCCTGTATGGCTCTTAACACTGCGAGTTTAACGTGCTCATATACGAGCCCTCCCTGTAAATATGCTGTGTATGGTGGCTTAATGGGAGCATCGGCACTTAGTTCGATTGAAGCGCCCTGGACAAAGGTTCCTGCCGCCATGATTACTGGGAATTCATAGCCTGGCATGTCCCAGGGTTTAGGAGTAACGAAGGAATCTACGGGTGAACTTTTTTGAATTTCTTGACAAAATTTGATTAAATCTTTTGAATTTGTAAATTTTACTGATTGGATTATATCGCTTCTTTTCTCATCAGGGAGGGGATAGGAATCAAATCCAAAGTGATTCATCATCCCAGAACAAAATACTGCTCCTTTCAAGCTTTCTGAAACAACATGTGGTGCTAGGAATAGACCCTGCAGCATAAGTCTATTGTTACCAAGGGTTGCACCAACATGCTTTCCTAGACCTGGTGTTGTTAAGCGGTATGAGGCTTTTTCAACACATTCTTTTTTCCCTGTGATGTATCCACCGGTTTTAGCAAGTCCACCACCTGGATTTTTTATCAATGACCCAGCAACCAAGTCTGCACCGACTTCTGTTGGTTCCCTGATTTCGACAAACTCTCCATAGCAGTTGTCGACAATAACATAGACATCTTTTTTAAGGCTTTTAACAAAGGTAATGATTTCCTTAATCTTATCAATACACAAAGATGGTCTTTGTGTATAACCGCGAGAGCGTTGTATAAAAACCACCTTTGTATTTTTGTTTATTGAAGTCTTTATTCCATCAAAATCAATATTCCCATCAATTAAAAGATTTACTTGTCTGTAAGTTATACCGTATTCTTTCAAAGACCCTTGACCTTCTCCTCTTATTCCGATTACCTCTTCCAATGTATCATAAGGCTTACCTGTAACAGATAAAAGCTCATCTTCTGGTCTTAACAACCCAAACATACATATAGCCAAAGCGTGTGTTCCAGATACAATTGAGTGTCTGACTAAAGCATCCTCTGTATTAAATACATCTTTATATACTGAATCTAAAACTTCTCTTCCCCTATCGTCATAACCATACCCTGTAGTTTCCTGAAAATGAGTATCACTTAGGCGGTTATCCTGCATAGCTTTAATTACTTTATACTGATTAAATTCCTTAATCTTATCTATATTTCTAAACTGCTTAAGTAAATTACTTTCGACTTTGTTAGCAGTTTCAGCTAACTCTTTATCTATTCCAAATTTATTTAATATATTTTTGCAAAGATCCATTTTTGTCCTCTCTCTAATTCTATATTATCACTTAACTAAAGTATTTAAAGGCTTATAATAACTCGTTGAATTATCATTCAGATTCCAGTGTTTTGTACTAAATAAGTAGTTTTGGTCATCTGAGTTTATAGTGTTTAAAAGGGGTATTGCAACTTTATTCCATGTACAAACGTCTTGATTATTATAAACTATTTTGTAATCAAATACCAAGACATAATTTTGATTTGGATCCAGTATATACATGTTAGGAACATTAGTTTGACTCGGATCTATAGTATATCTTGTTGGTAGAGTATTTTTAGCTGTAAGTAGATTATAGGCAAAGAACTTAAGTGATCTTATTTCATCTTGGGTATTTGGATCAGCTGCATACATACTAGATTCTACCGTATAAAAATCGTCTGACGGATTTTTCATAATATCATATCTACCAGTATTTCCCCATATATTTGGATCCATTCCAGGAGAATTTGGTTCCAATTCATAAATGTATGGAGCTGGGCTTGGTGTAGATGTATTAGTTTGTATGTTTTGTCCTTGATAAATAATACGTACATTGCCCATGATCATATTTGGATCAAACACGGGTATCGAAAGTGGCAAGTAATTTGCATCGGTGTTTTGTAGAAGTGTGCATGTTTGCGTTGAACTTGAAAACCGTATATCTAATTTATTTGGATCACTAGGGTCTACAGTTATGCTATTTGGATCATAATTTGAAAGTTCGTCATTGGTGTCTACAGTATAGATTTTGACATTGTCTTTGATTAAAATATCTGGAATGCTTGTCATATATTTATTTAATCCTTGTACTTTAATATTTAAATAAAAAGGTAGCATTTGGTTTAAAGAAACAGCACCATATTTTAGCCTGTCATTTCCAAAGGATGCATTTATAACGAAGTCTTCAAAATTTAGATTCGAATCAAACTGAGTTTTTGATTTTGCAGAGCTAATTGAAGCAATTGATTCATTATTATTATCATCCAATGCGACTAAAAGGAAATAGTACATTGTAGTTTGTGATAAGCCATTTATTGTAAACCCTGTAGCATTACCTACATTTATGCATGTTAAATTGGTTGAAGTTCCATCAATCGAACTTGGGTTATAATATGTAGTTATTGTACTTGCATTAGGATTCCACTCATCCGCTGTCGGATCAGTATCGCTTTTTAATACATATATTCTATATCCGTTAGGATACCAATCAGAGGGGCTGGTCCAGTTTAAAGCAACTGAATTATAGTTGACATCATCAAACAGCATGGGTAAAAAAGTCGGAGCGGATCTTGGTGTATAAGATACAATTTGTGCACCCGGGAAATTATAATAGTTTATTATTAATGGAGAATTTTCCTTAATTGGAGAATTTTTATCTTGATTATATACTAAAAAATAGTTTAACTGATTATAAAAAAAATTATTCCATTGTGTATAATCACCGCTATACCCATTAATGTTTGAAAAAATTGGAGTAGGAGAAAAATTGTAAGCATCACTTGACCAGTACCCTAAGCAAGTATCACCATTTGTTCCAGACCAGGTCATCCTTATTCCTGGTATAGTGCTACGAAAAGTTTCTATCTGTACATTTGATGGGGAATTAGTATATGATAAAGATAATAACTGCCCATAAACATTAAATTCATATATTCTTGCATTCGGATCACTATTTTGTGAGGGCGTTGTAATATAAAGCCTCAAATATCTTGTAATAAATGGTGTAATGTTTCTAACTGTAATTGAAGCAATATTATCATATACACTGTCTATATTTACCCAATTATTACCATCAACACTTGTCTGAAGACTGAAATTTTCTGTATTATAGCTACTATTTTCTCCGAATGCTCCTGCATGATATACTGACCAAGTGGAAACTGTGTAATAATCACCAAGATCAACTTTTAACCAAAATGGTGCAGGACCTGTAGAACTCCACTTGTCGTGAATATCATTCATTGTGCCATCAACTGCCTTGGAGGCATATTCACCAACATTTGAATTTTCCGAAGGATAACAGGTAACTGCTTTATTTAAAGATATATTTGAGCCAGAAAAAGATGTTAAATTACCTGTTATAGCCATTATCATTGCATGCCAGTTGGTGCTGGGACCAATTGTTATACTTTTTATTTGTTTAGTGGTATTTGGCGTAAAACTGTACATAAAAAGTCTTGCAGTAGTTCCACTGCTACTATCATGATATGAAAGCACAGAATTTCCATAAAAAGAGCTGTTTTTATTGAAGTGATCCATAGGGATAGTATTTGAGTCGCTATTTCCATCTAAATAATTAACAGTAATATAAAGTGAATTGGGATCACCTGAATAGGGTATGTCCTGATATTTTGAGGATCCAAATATATATATTGAAGAATATGTCCCTTGAGGAAGCATAATTGTTTCTCCAGCAGGCATATAGACGCAGTTACCATTTAAAGGACCAAGAGCATATGGAATGCCATTATAATTTTGGCTTCTATTTCCATTTGCAAGGCTATTCACAGAATAATGAGCACTATACTCAATATATTCGCCACTGTTATTAAAATAATTTGTGAGATCAATCATTACAGGAGTAAAAGCAGTGTCAGCAAATAAATACTCTGTTTGTTCTAGTCCCTTTGGTAGTATTTGTGGATATGTAGCACTCATAATAATAAACAATACTGTAGTAATTAAAATTGTCAAATTGGTTTTTAAGTGTTGTTTCAGATTCATGATATATCCGAGCCCCCTTTATCAATTATTTTATAACTAATATTAGTAGTCGAATTTCAATTGTTGTTAAGTTTTTAGATTATTTTTAGTTTTTATTAAGGTGCGATAACTCGTTTACTTCTTGGTTTTATATAGCTGCGTGGATAATCATCTATATTAAAGTTTTCTATGTTATAAGCTGTATACTCATCAGAAGAGTTAACAATATTCAAAATAGGGATTGCAACTTTTCTCCAATCACCTACAGGATTTCCATTATAAGCGACTTGATACTCAAATATTAAGACATAGTCTTGATTTGGATCAAGTAGATATTGGTCAGGTATTATTGTTCCGGTATAATTTCTATTAAATTCGGTTGGTAATAAATTATCTGCTAATAAATTATTTATGGTGTATGTAACTGTATTTATCATGTCTTGAGTATTAGCATTAGCCGTATATGGGGAACCACTAATTTTATAATAATAATTATTTGAATCTGATATAACAGTGTCGATATTAAAATTTCCTGATGTGCCCCACACATTTGGGTCAAATTCTTGAATATTTGGATCCAATTCATATATAAATGGAGTTGGAGTTGGCGTACGTGCAGATGCAAGGGTTTGTATGTTTTGCCCTTGGTATATAATACGTACATTATCTTCATTAATATTAGGACTAAACACAGGGATTGTCAATGGCATATAGTTTGAATCCGGTGGTTCTAAAGGAGAACATGTTGCAGTAGAACCGGTAAATATTATCTGCGATGTAATATTTGGATCGTCTGTGTCTGTAGCTATACAATCCGGACCGAATATTGTTGATTTATTACCAGAGTAGTCACTATTACCATTAATAGAATAAATATTAATAGTATTGCTAATATATATATCTGGTAACATAGACATAAACTTGTTATTATCCTTTGCTTGAATTCTAATATAAAATGGCAATTTTTGATCCAAAGATACTGCTCCATACTTTAATCTATCATTGCCAAAATAGGCTTTGATAGTAAGGTCGTTATTAGGATCTGTTATTTTAGTACTGTCTGCATAAATATAACCTTTAATGCTGTAACAGGTAATAATTGTGATAATCATTCCCAAAACTGTTATCCAAGTTGATACTCTAACTGATTTTCCCATAGAAATACCTCCTTTTTTATTTGTGCAAAACCATATATTTAATTAATGTTTAAAAATTAGGACTTAAATTACGATTTTTATACTTACTTAATGAACCGAAAATTATAATTGACCAAAAAAAATTAAAGGAGGAGAATTACCCACCTTAAATAAGGGACTGTTAAGAAATAAATCGTACATCTGATTCTGAGATAATTTTTTATTTGCCAAGGCGGAGGAAGGCGCAATAATTGTTTTATTGTAACTGACGACAACGTAGGCAAATAAAAAATTAGCCAGAAGGTTTGTATGAGTTATTTCTTAACAGTCCCTAAGAACAAAAAAATGCGTTGACAACCTTTACCACTATAAAAGGTACTTAGATTTATGGTAATCTACCATGTTCTTTAAATGTTTGATTTTTTAAGGCAGATTTCAAAAGTTCAAACTGCTTATCAACCTTCTTATCTTGCGAATTATTATGCTTATTTTTATATTCGATATTTGATCTTGTACGTGCTTCACTTTCACGCCTTTCACTTTCACGCCTTTCACGTAATTTGCTTTCACTCATTTTACTTTCATAGTCTTCAATATCGCTCTTTGCTAGATTTATTTCTGATCTGAGTGATTTCAATATACCTAGATTTAACATAGGTTTTGGAGGTAGCACATGTCGAATAGACGTAGGCTCTGGAGGTGGTATAAGTGGCAAAGGTGGCAAAGGTAGCTCAGGTGGCACAAGTCGAACGGACTTAGGTTTTGGAGGTAACACAAGTCGAGTGACGTTCGACCTTGTAGGTGGCGTAGATGGCTCAAGTAGTTCAGGTCGAGTGGACACAGATGATTGTGGATGACTCCCATCATAAGAAAGAGGCTCTGGAAAAATCGGAATAACTGGTAAATTAGGTCTTAGAGAAGTTGTACTTGTCGTTTGAGCTATACTTAGTTTATCAGCGTCCTTTCCTACTATGCCAAGGTTTGCTTCTGCTACTGTCCTTGTTGCTGCTTCTATTGAAGGTATTGGTGCTGACACAACTGCACCTGTTCTTGATATTTGTTTTGATGATTCTAAATCTTGCTTATTTTGCATAGTTATTAGTCGTTTTATAAATTCTTGATACCCTGAGTTTTGCAACTTATCTTCTATATCTTGTAGATCTTTTGGTTCAAGGAATTTTGTAAGTACTTTTAAATCACTCATTATATATAAGCTTCCTAAATTTTTTAGTGTACGGTCTAATTTTTGAACTTCTTCTGACGGAAGGCTGTCTATAAGTATTTTTAATTTACTTGGTTCATATATACTTCTTAAATTTTGCAATGAATCTAATGGGCTTGTTGTTTGTGCTATACTTGGTTCACTTGGTCTTTCATTTTCTTCTTTTTTAACCAAACCAGAATTGCTATTTCTCTGAATCATAATAATTACCTCCTTTAATTTAACACCTTTTTTAATAATCTTGATTAATTTGTTTAGCCAATTATGAGAATTATATTAATTTAATAATTATTCCAAAACGTTATATTATGAGGAAATTTAAAATTTGGAATTATTAGGTTAATTTTATAGTTTCAATATTAGTAATTGCTTCTGCAGAAAATTTAAAATGATTATATTAGAATTATTTAAGTTACGTTTAAGTCTAAAATATTTATATTATCATCTATATATTTATATTATCACATATAAGGCACAAAAACAATACTTTGACACTATTCGTATTTTGCTAAGACTTCTTGTAGTGTTACTGGTCAGACCCTGCTGCCACCTACGGTGGCAGCAGGGTTGTGGAGCCTCCGGCAGCTTGGGGGCTTCCCCAGGCTCCCTTATGGGGGATTTTCCCCCACATCCCCTGAATAGTAACCTTGTAGTTACTGATCATTACTAGCTTGTGCCATGAAAAAGCCACTCCTATTTTTTATTATATTCAATTACACTTCTTTTTTTATCGACATAATTCTCATTAAAATAATATTTCGATAATTTTTTTTTGAAAATCCTTTATTATTTTTAAAAAACTATAGTATTATAGTTTTAACTAAAATTCTATATATTTAGTGTGTATATAATGAGGTGATATATTGAAATATAGAATTGGTATTGATGTAGGTGGAACATTTACAGATGGTGTATTGCTTGATAATGACACCCACGAATTGATTGACACAGTGAAACTGTCAACAACACATGCAGCAAATCAAGGAGTAGCAAAAGGAATAGTTCGAGTTTTAGATATTTTAATTAAGAAAAATAATTTAGATCCTAATGACATATCACTTATTGCACATGGCACAACAGAGGCTACTAATGCTTTGTTAGAAGGCGATGTCAAGGAAGTTGGAATAATCGCATGCGGAAGTGGAATTGAGGGGCTTAAGGTAAAATTTGATACAAATATTACAAAAATTAAGCTATCAAAAGAAAAATTCTTATCAACTAGACATACATATATCCACTTGAATAGTAAACACCCAAGTCAACTTAAAGAAACAATACTTGAAAAAATTGAGGAGTTTAAGATAAATGGAATTGAAGTGATTGTTGCATGTCAAGCATTTAGTGTAGACAACCCTGAACTCGAAAAGTTTATTATGCAAGCTTGTGCAGAAAAAGGCGTTCTATCAACAGGAACCCACGAAATTACAAAGTTATATGGTTTAAAAATGCGAACTTTAACCTCTGTTATTAATGCCAGTATTTTACCCAAAATGTTGGATACTGCAAAAATGACACAAGAATGTATCGAAACTTCCGGAATAACTGCACCACTCATGATTATGCGTTGTGATGGAGGCGTTATGAACATCGAGGAAGTAAAAAAGAAGCCTATACTTACTATGCTTTCTGGTCCAGCTGCTGGCGTTTGTGGAGCACTTATGTATGAAAAAATTTCTGATGGAATTTTTCTTGAAGTGGGTGGAACAAGTACTGACATATCAGTTATAAAAAATGGCAGGGTAATGATTAAATATGCCGAGATCGGAGGGCATAAGACATACATAAACTCTTTAGATATTACTACAGTTGGTGTTGCAGGTGGCAGTATGGTTCGGGTAAGAAATCATGAAATCATCGATGTTGGCCCGAGAAGTGCACATATAGCAGCCCTTTCATATGTTGTATTTACTAACCCAGAAGATATTACTCTACCTGAAGTTGCATATATAAATCCGCTAAATGATGATCCATGTGATTATATCTTAATACGTTCAAATCAAAAACTTTTTGCTATAACAGTTTCTTGTGCAGCAAACTTTTTAGGATATGTTAAAAAAGGTGACTATGCATATGGAAATATAGAATCTGCCACAAAAGCATTCAAAACCTTAGAAAAAGAACTAAATAAAGATGCCATAAAAATTGCCGAAGAAATATTAGAAATTGGTTGTAGAAAATGTATTTGCGTTATAAAGAAGTTTATTGATGAGTATAATCTGGACCGTGAGAATATAGTTCTAGTTGGCGGTGGCGGCGGTTGTACTTCGATCGTACCCTTTATTGCAAAGAAAATGAGCTTGAATTATAAAATTGCAAAGAATGCGCACATAATTTCAACAATCGGAGTGGCGTTAGCAATGGTTAGAGAGATCTTGGAAAGAACAGTTGTCAATCCTACTAATGAGGATATTTTAGCTCTCAAAAATGAAGCAAAATTGTCAGTAATAAAATCTGGTGCTTTAGAAAGTACTGTCGAAACATTCGTGGAAATCGATTCTAAAAAGAATATACTACGGATGATCGCAACAGGAACAACACAGTTACAAACAGGTAATACAATTGACAAAGATATTACCCCAAAAGAGCTTGCTTTGAAATTAGCGACCTCATTTAATACAAATTTAGAAAATATTTTTGAATTAGGTAACACCAAATGTCTTTATATATTTTTGATAAAAAAGCATATAAAGATATTTGGTGGATTATTTAAGAATCAAATTAACTATATTAGAGTTATAGATTCTAAAGGTATAATAAGACTTCAAAAAAATAATGGAACTATATATTTTTTACTTATTGAAGACCTTAACTTAGAGTTATTAAATACTTTAAATCAGAACACAACATATGGAGATGGTGGTGCTCAAATACCTGATTGTTATATATTAATAAAAAATAGAATAATAGATTTATCAGGGTTAAATTCCATAGAGCAAATACATACAATTGCATCTAGTGAACTAAGCGGTGTAAATGAAAAAGAACAAATCATTGCTCTTATATGTAAAAAATAAGACATTCCTGGAGGTGAAAATATGACTATTCCAATCATCTTACTTGGTAAACAAGAAATCATATATAGACTTTTCGAGAACGAATTGTACAAAGAACACTTTAGTACTGATGAGACATTAGTACTAGGCAATATGGCTTGGGATTTCGGCAGGGTCCAAGCTAAAAAATTCAATAATAAAAGTATTAGAGATCTCATAAAAGAAAGTTGTATAACGCTAAATATTATAGATACTAACTATGAATCACTAACTAGAAACAAAAAACATTACTCAAGTCAAATAGCATTTAGTGACTATAATTATTTGTCAAATACGATAACAGTATTTGTAAGAAATATTGAAAAAAATCTGTTACCAAGTATACCAATAGAATACAATAATTATAGAAATTTAGATTTTATGGTTGATTTGTCAATTTGCCATGAATTTTTTCATTTTTTAGAACATACATCATTAAGCCGTTCTTATACTGAAACCAGTATACACTTTTTTTATGGCATTATAAAATTAACAAAAAGAATAACAACTCTTAGTGAAATTGCAGCACACTCATTTGTAAAGAAATTCAAAAATTTATTCTAGGAATAGCTAAACAATAAAACTGGTTTTATTATTTAGCTATTCCTAGGCATAATTAAATGAATACAATTTACTTAATTCTAATTTTTATAGTTGAATTAGTACCAATAAGTCCATCTAAATTAACATCTTCATCAATCGTTATTTTTATTGGAATAAGCTGAGTAACTTTTGTATAAGTACCACCGGTACTATAGCTCATTGAATTTCCTGTAATAGCAGTTTGGGTTGTTTGATCGATTTCAGATACATGTCCATTAAACTTTTCTTCAGGGTATGCATCAAGCTGTACTATTACAGATTGCCCTTCTTTTATTTTAATGATGTCTGTTTCTTCAATATTTGCTCCAACATAAGTATCGTTAGTATCTGCGATTATAGCAACAACAGTCGATGGTGATAAAATTTGATTAAGAGTAACATACGTTTTTATTACTTCGCCATCTATAGGAGATTTTATATATGGACCATTTTGAATTCTTCCAATAACTTGGTTTGCTTTTACAATACTACCTTGTGATACAGAAAACCTTACTAATTGGCCTTGAAATCCAGAGGTAATCGAATATAGATCTGATGTTACTTTGGCATTATCGGTTTCAAAATAGTGAACTTCTTCCCAGTAAAAGTAATAACTAATTCCAACACCAATCATTATTAAAACTGCAAGGATTGTAAACAGTACATTTTTGTTTTTATCGACGACATGCTTTTTGGTAATTTGATTGCCAGTAGTTTGATTTTCGGTAGGATGGGTTACTGCTACTTGTTTTTCGCTAGGCTGAGTTACTATTACTTGTTTTTCGGTATTCTGATTATTGATTCCTTTATTCTCCATGTAAATACCTCTCTTTCAATTTATTCTTCTTCTTGATCAAATTGTGAATTATAAAGTCCTGCGTAGAACCCTTTCTTTTCGAGTAATTCCAGATGATTGCCTTGTTCGACAATATCACCATGTTGCATAACCAGTATTAGATCTGCATCTCTAATTGTTGATAACCTGTGTGCTATTACGAAACTAGTTCTATTTTTCATTAAATCATCCATAGCTTTTTGAATTTGAAGCTCAGTTCTAGTATCGACAGAGCTTGTAGCTTCGTCCAATATTAATATCTTAGGGTTTGAAAGTACAACTCTAGCAATTGTAAAAAGCTGTTTCTGCCCTTGTGAAATATTACTTGAATCTTCATTAAGCACCATATTATAGCCCCCAGGAAGAGTTCTAATAAACTCATCACAATGTGCAGCCTTTGCGGCTTCGAATACCTGTTCATCTGTTGCATTAAATGTACCATATCTTATATTTTCCATGATTGAAGCATTATAAAGCCATGTGTCTTGAAGCACCATTCCAAATAGCCCTCTTAGTTCGCTTCTTGTAAATTCAGATATATCAATTCCGTCAATTAAAATTTTCCCCTTGTTAATATCGTAAAATCTCATTAATAGCTTAACTATAGTTGTTTTTCCTGCACCAGTTGGTCCAACTATTGCAGTCTTTTGTCCTACTTTAATTTTAGCTGAAAAATTATTAATAATAATCTTCTCAGGATTATATCCAAAGCTTAACATTTTGGAAGCTAACGTTTCCTTGAAACTCTTGAGCTTTATCAGTCTTATCTATATCAGCGCTTTCTTCTTTCTCATCTAAAAATTCGAAAACTCGTTCTGCAGCAGCAGCTGTTGACTGTAACGTGTTAGAAATTGATGCCAGCTGCGAAATTGGTTGCATGAAACTTCTCATATATTGAATAAATGCTTGAATATCACCAATATCAACAACCTTTTTAACTGCAAGATATCCACCCAAAATACTTACCATTACGTACCCAAAGTTTCCAATAAGACCCATTAATGGCATCATCATGCTGGAAACAAATTGTGACTTCCATGCAGAACTATGTAATTCGTTGTTTATTTTT
This sequence comes from uncultured Eubacteriales bacterium, assembly GCA_963767415.1. GTDB lineage: Bacteria > Bacillota > Clostridia > Acetivibrionales > CAVYEU01 > CAVYEU01. The sequence continues at coordinate 39,674 of CAVYEU010000040.1, read as the reverse complement.
TCAAAGTTTATAAAAGCATCTTCTTCGCCATTAAATGCTTGAACTATATTATGTCCCCCATACATTTCTTCCACCTGACCATTTATTTCACCAATTGATTTTTGCTGATTTTTAAAAAATACTTGGGATTTATTTATTATTACCATCAGAATACCGAATGACAAAGGAATAACAAGCATTGCTGATAGAGTCATAAGCCAGCTTATCGAAAGCATCATAACCAGAACGCCAAGAACACTTGTAACTGAGGTTATAATCTGAGTTAAACTTTGATTTAATGTTTGACTTACGGTATCAATATCATTTGTGATTCGTGACAAGATCTCTCCGTGGGTTCTTGTGTCATAATAATTTAACGGTATTTTAAACATTTTTTCTGAAATACTTTTACGGAGCTTATAGGTTACCTCCATAGATACTTTTGACATAATATAGCTTTGAATATAACTACATAAAGATGATACTGTATATAAAACAATTAACCAGGCTATAATAGTACCTATATATTTAAAATCTGTTAGTAAGCCAGTTCCCAAATAATATGCAATTAGCCCATCTATAAGCTTTGTTGTTGCTTTACCCAATAACTTTGGGCCAACAACAGAAAATACAGAAGATAGAATAGCAAATAATATTACTATTACTATTTGTACCTTATATTTTTCTAAATAATCCCAAAATCTTACCATCGTATTCTTGAAATCTTTTGCTTTCTCTCCTGGTGCTCCTATGCCTCCCATAGGGCCTCCCATAGAACCTCCCATAGGGCGTTTTGGAGGAGATTGCCTCTCATCGCTCATCTTGACAACTCCTCCTCACTTAGTTGAGACGTTGCAATTTGTAAATACACGTCGCTTGTTTTTAGCAATTCTCTGTGTGTACCGATTCCGACAATATTTCCCTTATCTAAAACAATAATCTGATCTGCATCCATAACCGTACTGATACGTTGAGTAACCATTAAAATAGTACTATCTTTTACTTCTTTTTTTAGTGTTTCACGAAGTTTTTGGTCTGTTTTTAAATCCAAAGCTGAAAAACTATCATCAAAAATATAGATCGGAGCATTTTTAACTAATGCTCTAGCAATAGAAAGTCTTTGCTTCTGACCTCCTGAAACATTTGTACCTCCCTGAGCAATCGCAGTATCATATCCATCTTCTTTTGAACTGATAAATTCAGATGCCTGCGCAATGTAAGCTGCCTTTTCTATATTTCCCATAGTTGTATTCTTGTCTGCATAATATAAGTTTGACTTAATCGTGCCTGAAAACAAAATACTTTTTTGTGGCACATAACCGATTTTATTTCGCAAATCTTTTTTTCTGACACTCCTTAAATCCTTTCCTCCAACCAAGATTTCTCCAGCTGTGACATCATAAAATCTCATAATAAGATTAATCAATGTAGATTTGCCACTTCCGGTAGCACCTATGATTGCAGTAGTTCTACCCGGCTTTACGGTAAAATTAATATTATTTAATACATTTCCTTCACTACCAGGATAATGAAAACCTACATTGCAAAATTCGATAGTTGGTTTGAAATCATTATCAAATTGTTGTTGATTTTTTGGTTCTAAAATACTTTGAGAAGTATCCAAAACCTCTGCAATTCTATTTGCGGATACAGCTGCCCTTGGAATCAAAATAAACATGACCGCAAGAAACAGAAATGCCATGATTATTTGCAGTCCATACTGCATAAATCCCATCATCGTTCCAATATCTATATCAAAAGAAGAGACTTGTTTTGAACCAACCCACACAATAAGTACAATTGTTAAGTTCATAATAAGCATCATTGCAGGCATCATTGTTGACATTGCCCTATTTAAAAAGAGATTTACATCTGTTAAATCCCTATTCGCCTTGTCAAAGCGCTGATACTCAAACTTTTGAGTATTAAACGCCTTAATAACCAACATACCATCTAAATTTTCACGTGTTACCAAGTTCAATCTATCTATTAAATTTTGTACAATCTTAAATTTTGGCACAGCTAATGCAAACAATACTATTATAAGGCCAATTAAACAAAGTACCGCAACAGCGATAATCCATGTCATTGAAGTACTTTTGGAAATTGCTTTTATAACACCACCTATACCCAAAATCGGAGCGTAAAACAATAGTCTTATTGCCATAACTAAAAGTGCTTGTATTTGCGTAATATCATTTGTTGTTCTAGTTATAAGTGAAGCTGTTGAATATTTATCATATTCGGCATTTGCAAAGTTTTGTACTTTTTTAAATACATCTAGACGTAAGTCTCTTGATACACATGCTGCTGTCATTGCTGCAAGATACCCTACAATAATTGAGGCTGCTGCACTTAGCAAAGCAACTAGCAACATTTTCCCACCTGTTTCCAATATATAATTTGTATTATTGTTCATAACACCCTTATTTACTATATCAGTCATATAATCAGGCAAAGCTAAATCACACATTGCCTGAGCATACAAAAGGGCAAAAGCACATAAGATCATACCAATATAAGGTTTCATATAGATTAATATTTTTTTCACTTTAAGATAGATCTCCTTTCTTTTCTTTTAAAGATTATAGAAAGTTAAGAACTACTTAGTTTATTAGATTCAAAATAGATTTCATTTTTATTTAAGATATTGGACACCTGACAACATTAAAATCAGATTTAGCTTCCAAGATATCGATGATTCAAGAAAACTCGCTTCGCTTATATATTTATCAATGTAATTTTTCAAATCCTTTTCTAACCTCAATTAGTTATTTGTTTTTTATTATAATATCTATTACTTCTATCTTTCTATCTACAAAAATATATATTTCACCTACATCAAACATTGCAATTGGCATGACTTGAGCTATATTTAATAATTGATTAATTTCTACCGTATTAATAATATTAGTATCTTTATTGTGTTCATATGTTGTAATTATATTATTTATGTCTTGGATTTGAAAAATAAAATTATCATTATAAGCTGGATTCTTTCTGAATACTACTTTTCCCCAATCTTTTTTCTGATCTAAGTTTATGACATTTTTTAGCCCTGTAAATAGCTCTAAGCTTTTTTTCTCATTATTAAGGTTAGCCTTAAATAATTCAATTTGCGGCTTAAATTGTTCATCCTTTATTATTTCATTTAATGTTTGTACATTCGTATTTCTAATTGATTTAAATTCTAATCTTTTCTTTAAAAACACATCTAAATCTTTTGCAATTAGTTTATACTCTTGTTCTTTTGTCTTTTGCATTTCTTTGAATTCTTTTATGTATTCTCCAAAACGCTGTAATTCAACTTCAAAACTTAAACATGCATCCAACTTTTTTATTTGATTATCAGAAGAGTTATCTAAATTAGCTTTAAATAACTCAACCCTTTGTAAACATATATATCCATTTTGTGCTAAGGTATTTTTTCTCTTGTCGAGCTTCGGATCTAATAAATCATTTTCAATTATACTTATTGCCTTTGACTGAAGTATTAAGTTACGAGCATCCATAGTTCGAACCTCTTTTCTTTATTTTTTTCAATAAATTTTCTATATATATAATTTATCACAAATTGGTCTATTCATCAATATTTTAATAAAAGAAATTCTCTAATTATACTTGAAAAAAATTAGTTCTTTGTATAAACTGTATATATAATATTTTTAGATATTTTGTTAGAGCTTTTAGGAGTAGATTTATATGAATGACATTATTAAAACAACTTTTTTTAAACTTAGGCTTTTATATAAAGCAGTTTACATTCCTTTTTATTACTACATAATTGCTATATTCGTGTTGTTTTCGTTTTTCTTACCTTCTTATTCGGAAACTAGATCCAACTTTAATAATTGTGACAAAAATTATAATATTAAAATCATCAATGAACTCAAATTAGATAAAGCTAATAAATCTGTTCTAAAAATAAATGAAATTCAAAGACAGGTGTTAGTTGAAGATAAAAATATTGCAATTATTATTAATAAAAACGATTCTGGAATCGTAAACCTAATATCATCTAAATATTATAATACTGGATTCAGTCAAAAGAATATTAACATTAAATATTTTTATGTTGATACAGATTACCAATCTTTATATCCCATTTCTAGTAAAATTGCTTCTGGCAACTTTGATATTGTGTTAGTTCTTGATTACTATACAGCAGATATTATAACAAATTATCTGAGCCTAAGCACTTCATTTAAAGGTTCTATTATAACTCGTTCACCTCAGAATTACATTAATGGCACTACGCAATGTCCCAAAAAGAATATAACCGGTATTTATCCATTTCCAACTAATATTGAATACCAAGCATGTGATTTGATCAATAATATAATACCTTTAAATGGCAATAAAGCAGTCTTTATAAATGGGCAAGGTCTAGATATTATATCAAAAGATAAATTTTCAAAAGATAATTTAGCACAATCTTTGAAAACCTTCAATTCAGAACTTATAGATTTTGTGAATACTAGTAATTTTAATGAATTCAAAGACAAAATAATAAAATATAATACTGATCCATCTGTTGGGCTTATTATTCTTGGATATCCATTTGTGACTGATGAAAATAATAACTTTGTATCAACTGATACACTAATTAAATGGTGTTCAAATACTATTCAAAAGCCAAGTGTGACTTTCTGGAATAATTACGTTGAAAATGGTATCCTTGCAAGCATATCAGTTGAAAAAACAGATGTATATATTCAAGCAGTAGATATGAGCATAAAGTTATTAAATGGTGAAGATATTAAATCGTTGTGTGCAGAAGCTCCAAAGAAGTCATACATTTCTTTAAACAAAAAAACAGCGGATAAATTAGGTTTGCATTTATCAGTTGATCTTTTACAAACAATGGATATAACTTATTAAAATAATATTATCTTTTATGCATATTATGTTAAATAATGCATATTATATATATATACAAAATAGTACAATAATACCTTAAGAAGCGAGGTTTTATAAATGCTTGTGACAGGTACCCTAGGGTTTAATAAAGATAATAAAATGGTTACACTTATTAATTCTCTATTATCTTTAACAGGTAAAAAAATTAGTATTGTTGATTTAAAAGAATTTGACGAGTCAAATGATAGAAAAATCAAGAATTATATAGAAGAACTGACTAAAAATGATGTTGATATTCTAATGTTTAAAATTGATTTATGCGATTTATATTCTAAAACTCTTGAATATTTTAAATTTGATATACTGATTTTTGAAAATAAAAACGAATACCTTAATGAGATTTCACCAATTAGTGAACATACGTATAATTCAATATTAAAAAAAAGTTTATCATTATTAGGAGATAAAGGTGTCGCTATAATAAATGTTGATTATAATGATATTTCTAATATATTTCAAGATATAAAACAGTACATTATTACCTATGGATTTAATTCAAAAGCAAACGTTACAACTTCAAGTATCGGAGATACGATTTTTAAGGAAAATTTTATGTGTTACCTTCAACAAACGATTTTGACGAAAAATGGTAAAAAAATCGAGCCTCAGGAGTACTTAATTAAGGTTGACTCAAGTGAGTTTAATCCATATGATGTAATGGCTGCGGCATCATTTGCACTAATAAATGGAATTGATTTAAGTCAAATTAATTATGCTTACTAAATATAAAACAGTGCCATGGTGGTGGAAATATTGTCAATACTCTTGCCCCATGTCATTTAATCTTATTCAAAATCTAAAAATAATTTAGGGATTTTCAATTAAGGAAAAATAATATATAATAGATTTATGGTGTAAAAAAATTAATAGTATCCTAATTTTATGTTATCGCAAATGGTCTTTCCTTTGAAGTAATATAGTAGCCTTCTTTGCATATATTGTTTATCAGTCCTATTGTTTTAGCTTAAATACTTTTATTAAAATATTTTTATGATCATTACAAATGATTGCAGAAAATACTTCTAAAAGATATTTGCTTTGAATAGAAATTACTGTAGATAAATAGAATTCTTGATTGTTTCTTTAAGTAAGAACTTGAGCATCAATCAATGAAATCGTTATCCCAGTAGATAAAGAACAAATATACAGAAGCATAAAGGAGAGGAGAGTGGCAATTAAATGGTTATAAATTTAATACAAAACAATAATGTAAATTTATTTGGAAAGATCCTTTCACAGCCTCAATTTAGTCACGAAGTCTATGGAGAAACATTTTTAAGTTTTGTTCTTGAAGTATCAAGACTTAGTAAAAGTTTTGATAAAATACCTATTACTATCTCTGAAAGGCTTATTCCTATAAGTCAGTTAGAAATCGGCAAATATATTGAGGTATATGGACAGTTTAGATCTTATAATAATTATAATAATGCTGGAAGCAAACTTATATTAACTGTATTTGCTAAAGATATAAGCTTTTGTCCAGACGAAAAAATAATTAAAAATTCAAACCAAATTTTTCTTGAAGGGTACGTATGTAAAAAACCGATATATCGTGTTACTCCATTTGGAAGAGAAATCTCTGATATTCTGATTGCAGTTAATAGAGCATTTAATAAATCTGACTATATTCCTTGTATATCTTGGGGAAGAAACGCACGTTATTCTGAGAATATATTGGTTGGGGACTTCGTTAAAATATGGGGTAGGATTCAGAGTAGATATTACCAAAAAAAGACTGAATCAGGAGAAATATTAGAAAAGATAGCGTATGAAGTCTCAATTACAAGATTAGAAATCCATAATAACGAAGGAGAAACAGCTAAATAATAAAACTGGTTTTTAAAGTTTGTAATTTTCTATAAAAACAAAGTACACTTTTCATTTTGACCTATGTACTTTGTTTTTATAGAATAGACTAATTTTATAATCATTGACACTTACTTATTATTAAACTTGCTCGACTTATTAAAAATTGGTTTGCCTTTATCGCATTGTTTATTTTTACCTGTTCCAAAGGCTTTAACTGCTTTAGTTTATTACTTAAATTTTGAATGTTTTTTTGTAATTTAGGAATATATATCTTTTTGTAATATTCTGGATATTTGCTACTAACTAATTCAATTTTATTATTTTTTGTATCCAATTTATAAACATCGCTCCATCTTGGTATATAACCAATATCAATGTTTTGAAGATTCTCTCCCAAATCAATATAGGAAGAATGAGTGATTTCTCTAACTCTATCTCCATCCAAATCTATCAAATAGTCATCGAAATAACCATAGAACTTAATTTGCTGAATTTCTCCGTTAAAATCTAAATATTTTATGATCCAGTCATAAACTCCGGAATTGCCTCCGCCAGAGCTTGTATCAAGATCTAATATGCCATCGTTATATCTATGTAAATTATTTAGCATAATTTCTTTTCTCGGGTCATCTAAAATATTAATTATTTTCATATCTCGAGATTGAATGTTTGCATTTGTTTTGTTACTTAAAATTGATTCAACAAATTTTAAATCATCTAGTCCCTGTTTTTGAAGTATTGAATTAAGTTCTGATGCGTTTCTTATATGAAAGGTTTTAATAGTCACATTATTTATATTGCTAAATCCTAAACCTAGAATTATACCAAATATTATTCCACTTAAAGAACAAAATATAAACATTTTCCTTTTAAGATCCATATGTATTCCTTTCTGAAGTTCTAACTCCTAATTCTTTTTAACCACTTCAATTATTTTTTCACTATTTTGTTTTTATTTGTATTCATATTTGCAAGTTATCAGCAAGCTAAGATTTATGCCCAATAAGGCAAATATTTCATATAACGTGGTGCAGTCTCATTATTCCTCATTGCTCATCAATCCCCTCAATCAGTTCACTAATAGGTGCTCCCGGTGGGACGATAGGGAATACCATTTCATCTTTATCTATTTCAAAGTTTATTAGTACTGGTCTATCCTTGGATTCTAATGCCCGTATAATAGCTGGGTCTACTTCAGAAGGAATGGTTACGTCAATCCCTATAGCTCCAAAAGCTTCTGCTAATCCAACAAAGTTGGTTCCCCTGTCAATTGTAGTTGAAGAAAATCTTCCATTATAGAACAGCTGCTGCCACTGTCTTACCATTCCCAAAACATGATTATTAAGCAGTGCAATTATAACAGGTAATTTATACTCTACTGCTGTTGCAAGTTCAGTACAGTTCATCCTAAAACTTCCATCTCCTGCAATATTTATAACCTTTTTATCCGGATTTCCTATTTGAGCTCCTATGCATGCACCTAAGCCAAAACCCATGGTTCCTAATCCACCAGAGGAAATAAACTGCCTTGGGTATGAATATTTGTAGAATTGAGCTGCCCAAAGCTGGTTCTGTCCTACTTCTGTCGTGATTATTGCTTCACCGTGGGTTAGTTCATATATACGTTCAACTATAAAATGTGGTCTTAAAACCTCGTCTTGAGGATATCTTAAAGGATAATTCTCTTTCCATTCTAATATTCTCTCAGTCCATTCTGAATGCTTTTTATGTGAAAGTTTTAAATTTATATGCTTTAATATCTTCTTTATATTTCCTATCAGTGGATAGTTGACGCAAACATTTTTGCCAACTTCAGCAGGGTCTATATCAATATGCATAATCTTAGCTTCTTTAGCAAACTTTTTAACGTTACTAATTACCCTATCACTAAACCTTGCACCAATTGCTATAAAAAGATCAGTTTCTAAGGTTGCAAGGTTTGAGGTTTTGGTTCCATGCATCCCTATTAAACCTGTAAAAAGCTCATGTGTCCCCGGAAATGCCCCTAATCCCATAAGCGTTGTTGAAACAGGAATTCTACATTTTTCTGCTAATATCCTTACCTCTTCATCTGCCCCTGCAATTGATACGCCACCGCCAGCTAAAATAAAGGGCTTTTTTGATTGAGATATAATTTCTACTGCCTCATCAATAATATTTTCCTTAACGCCTATATTAATTGAATGTGATTTTTTTACTGGTTTATGTTCAAATTCGATAGTGCAAGCTGTAACATCTTTACAAATATCAACCAACACAGGTCCTGGGCGTCCTTCTTTCGCAATATAAAACGACCTACGAATAGTGTCAGCAAGATTGGTTATGTCCTTAACTATAAAATTGTGCTTTGTCACCGGCATAGTTATCCCTGTGATATCAACTTCTTGAAATGAGTCTCTGCCAAGTAAAGAAGTCGCAACCTGCCCAGTTATCGCAACAATCGCCACTGAATCCATATAAGCCGTAGCTATACCAGTAACTAGATTTGTAGCCCCTGGTCCTGATGTAGCAATACAAACCCCAACTTTACCAGTTGACCGAGCATATCCATCTGCTGCATGAGATGCCCCTTGTTCATGTGATGTTAATACATGATTTATTTCGTTTCTAGCTTCATACAATGCATCATATATATTTAATACTGCCCCTCCCGGAAAACCAAATACAGTATCAACACCCTGTTCTTTCAAACACTCAATTAAAATCTGCGCTCCAGTGAGCTTCATAATACCTCCCGTTTAAGCATACCTTAGTTAGTGAAAAACGGCTCCAGTATTTGCCGATGAAACCATTCTTGCATATCTACTAAGATATCCTTTTGTTATTTTAGGTTCAGGAGCTTTCCAGTTCAATTTTCGTAAATTTAACTCCTCATCTGAAACTTGTATATCCACTTTACCATTTATTATATCAATATCGATAATATCTCCATCTTTAACTAACGCTATTGGTCCACACTCCATTGCCTCAGGAGAGACATGCCCTATTGAAGCACCCTTTGTAGCACCCGAAAAACGTCCGTCTGTAATCAGTGCAACATCTTTGTCTAGTCCCATTCCTGCAATCGCAGATGTAGGTCCAAGCATTTCCCTCATACCAGGTCCACCTTTTGGTCCTTCATATCGAATTACTACTACATCACCTTTTTGAATTCTATTATTATAAATAGCATCTATAGCAAGTTCTTCAGAATCAAAAACCTTAGCAGGTCCTTGATGTATAAGCATCTTACTGTCTACTGCAGAACATTTGACAACTGCACCATCTGGAGCAAGTGTACCTTTTAATACAGCGATTCCTCCAGTTTGGCTATACGGATTTTCAATATTACGTATAACCTGATTATCTAAAATTTTAGCATTTTCAATATTGTGACCAACCTTTTTCCCAGTTACAGTTATTTCATCTAAATGAATCAGATTTCTTTTAGTCAATTCCTTCATCACAGCATAGACCCCACCCGCAGCATATAAATCCTGCATATGATAACTTCCTGCCGGCGCTATTTTGCACAGATTTGGGACTTTACTGCTTATTTCATTTACTATATCTAAATTAAATTCGATTCCCATCTCATTAGCAACTGCAGCAAGATGTAATACAGAGTTTGTCGAACATCCAATCGCCATATCAACTATTAAAGCATTTTCAAATGCATTCTTTGTAAGAATATCCGATGGTTTAATATCTTTTCTAATTAACTCCATTATTTGCATCCCACAAAGCTTTGCTAATCTAATCCTTTCAGCGTATACTGCAGGAATTGTGCCATTACCAGGAAGTCCCATTCCTAGCACCTCAGTCAAACAATTCATCGAATTTGCAGTAAACATACCTGAGCATGAGCCACATCCTGGACAAGCATAGTCTTCATACTCTTTAACCTCTTGCTCAGTTATTTTGTTAGCTTTAAATTCTCCAATAGCTTCAAAAACACTATTTAAATCAAGGTTCTTTCCATTTCTAGTTAATGAAAGCATAGGTCCTCCACTAATTAAAATAGAAGGAATATCCATTCTTGCTGCAGCCATCAACATACCCGGTACGATTTTATCACAGTTTGGAATAAACACCATGCCATCAAAACCATGTGCAAAACCCATTGATTCACAACAATCTGCAATCAGTTCTCTCGTTGCAAGCGAGTATTTCATTCCAGTATGACCCATCGCAATACCATCGCAGACCCCAATCGATCCAAATTCAACGGGGGTTCCACCTGCCATTCTAACACCTGCCTTCACAGCTTCTGTAATTTTATCTAAATTTATATGTCCAGGTATAATCTCACTTTTTGAATTCGCAATACCAACTAGTGGTCTTCTTATTTCTTCATCAATATAACCCATAGATTTGAGCAAAGCTCTATGTGGAGCTTTCTCAATTCCATCTTTAATAATATCACTTCTCATAATGTTTCTCCTTAAAAAAAGAATTACTGATCTCGCTCATTATAGCATAAATTTTGTTGCAAGAGAATAAAAAACAATAAAGACAATAAAGAGCTTTCTACTTCAATAAAAATTGTAATAATTGAATTGTAATAATTATTTTTCCAAACTTATCAATTTTTTGAATAATTGTTGTATAATAATAACATAGACAGTATAATGAAAACATCATAGATAAATTTATATTTTATGATATTTTTTGTATTAAGATGGGAGGAATTAATATGTCATTAAATGAAGAATATAAGGATTTATTTGCACAAAAGATAGAAAGTATTGAAAAACATCTTCCGGATACTATGAAAAAGGATGAAAAGGAAAAACTGATTACCAATTTGCTAGAAGGAATGACAGATATACTTCGTCGAATAACTATTGTGCTTGATTCAGCTGAAATTGGGTCTTATAGTTCAGCTGACATTAGGCTTCCAATATATAAAAAAATGTTTCCAGCTTATTATCAACTTCAAACTACTGATAATAATCATATTTTATCAAATATAGATTCTTTTGGCGAACTATTAGGTAAACTGTTACATATAGATTATTCAAAATTACTAAGTGAAAAAAATAATAATGAAAAAGAAAAACTCTTAGGAATAATTGATCAAATACTTAATGAAATAATTCCAAAAATCGAGCTTGAATTAGATCCAAAAGATATTAAGTCTCTTGAAGAATCAAAGGATATTTATCCTCCAGGACCATTAGCTGTTGGAGAAAATATTGATGATTGGCGAAGGTCTACATTTGATGATTCTTTTGAGGTTTTTAATCAACAAATACCAAGAGCTATCAATATACTTAAAAATAGTCTCATTACCTATAAAGAAATACAAGAAAAACTAAAAAATGAATTTCCAGGAAGCAAACAATTTATATCATATAAACACGAATTAAATAAAATTGAAAGTATATTTAGTGTCTCATTTAATAATATTTTTAGCCGAAGATTTTTTGATCCATGGCAATATAATGGAAATGTAGAACTTCAAAGAGAAGAAAGTATAATTGATATAGTAATTAATAGAAATTATAAAATATTATTCGATATATTATATAAAGATATTATAGATAGAGATCCTAGCTATCCACCAAAAAAAGAATATAAATATGATTATTTCGATGGTGTTACATTTAAAGACAAAATTGATATTTCATCATTTTCTGAAAAAGATTTTGAGAATTTTGAAAAGAAACTTGAATCACTTGACAAATATTGTCTTGAGTCTTTATTGGAGATAATGGATAGACAAATAGAGATAGTACCTCCCGATAAACAGGAAATTTATCTAAATAAATGTTTTTCGATGCTAAAAAATATACCTATAGAAAAAATCAATCAACTGGATACTGCAAACGAAAAAAATAAATATTTAGATCAATACTATTCAATTACAAATAAATGTATTGTTAAATTAACAGGTCTTTATAAAACAAGAGTTGATAATTTAAAAACGAACAATACTCAGATGGACACTAAAATAGTAGATATAATGAGAAGTTCTATCTCAAAATTTATTGATGCGATTGAATCTTTTCTATATAATATGATTTCTTTAATAGTTGACTGTGATTGCTCGTCTAAGATGTTAAAAAACATTAAAAAGAACTTAAAAGTCTTAGAAGAATGTGTAATAAAAATAGATGAACTTGATCCTCAATATATTTCTGTTCCTAATAGTGAGGTTAAGCCAGTTCCTGTTGCTAATACCGGTGCCAATTCAATTTCTGTTGCCAATGCTGAGGCCAATCCAATAAATCAGGCTCATATTGAGCCAATAAAACCTTGTAATAAAGAGACTTCTATACCATTTGTTTCTTCTAATACTAATTTACAGAACCAAAAATCAGATGACTCTAATCTAACAACGAAGAATGAATCTAATCCAACAAAGAATATAATATGAATAAACGTTTTTAGATCTGCGTGAAGAAAGTTCTTAAGTATGTTTCAGAATACTTAAGAATTTTCTTCACGCAGATCTAAACTTCAAAACTTTTTAATTCTGTACAATAAGATTAGGTAATGTTATAATATAACAAGAAAATGGTCTGAATAGTAATATTTATTAATATTATAAAAATGTTTGTTTCTTTTTTTGCTAAGCATTGCGATGATTAAATAAATAAGGATGTGAACTAAATGTGGCAAAAAATAAAATCAAAATTTTCTAGTAGTAATAAAGATAAAAAAGATGAAATCATACAAGAAGAGCACGACATATCTGAGGTTTCTCCTGAAATTGCTCAAATATATAAAGAGCATTTCAATCCTCAAGAAAAAATCAAGTTAACTGATGATCAAATTAATTTTTTTAAAGCCATAAATGATAAGGATATGGATTATATTTACGGATTTTTATCAAAGTATAAAATTCGCATCAATTTTGTTGATGATAATAAAAACACTCCTTTGCATTATGCTGTTGCAAATGGAAACATTGAAATAACTGATTTGCTTATAAGACACCATGCCAGACTTGATAATAAAAATGCTGATGGAAGAACTCCTTTGATACTTGCTGCATATAAAAGTGCTGAATTTGAAGATACTACGCAAAAATTTAAATTGTATCTGGATCTGATGGAAAAACTCCTAAAAATAGGTGCAGAATCTAGCTCAAGGGATAAAGATGGCAAAAGATTTGTTGACTATATACCCACAAATTTGAGAGAAAAGTATTTTAGAATGGCGGGTATCGTTGATAATCCATTCCGAGCTGGAAGAAGGTAATAAATTTTTATAAAAAAAGCTAACTGAAAAAGTAAATTACTTTACGTTTGATATATCGTTATAATATACTACATTTGGATTATTAAAATCTATAAATCCAGAGTTATTTGATAAAGCTCTTTTTCGTTGTTCAATATACGCTATTGCAGGGATATGGCTATTAGAATGTGGCAAACTAGCAGAATCCAACCATCTTTCTACATATGTTGTGCAATTATTGTAGTAAAGTTGTAGATATCCAGGATTTAAGACATCATATTCTATTTCCTTTAAAATTCGTTTGCTTTGAGTCTCAGTAATATTGTTATGAACTATTGCTCTAGTTCCCTTAAGCTTTTTGAGTAAGACCGCATTCTTTTTATCAATAATATTTTCTTGTTTAAGTTCTTGTGAGTGTAAAATATATTCTATATCTTCCTTAGAGAAATCGACACATTTTACTCTTCCTTTAGTCTGCGATGCAAATATCCAGTAAAGTCCTAAGGTAAAAATATTCAATAAAAATTTTATACCATATGCTACTATATTACCAAAAGTAAATAAAGGATCAGGCTTATCTTCACGATACCAATATAATTTCCCGTCACCTTTTTCAAATACTGTTATTAGCTCTCCATGTGCTGAAAATGGGAACAAAGAATATCCAGGCTCACGAGGATATATTTCTATTATTTGTTTTATTTTGATCATTTTAATTATTTCCCTTGTTTTATACGTACAGGTTTATTTACAAGACATTCCTAAACCAACTATTCATTTTTTTTGCTCAAATGTGACACATAACCTATACTCATTTATGCGATGCAAGTCGCATAAATGAGTATAGGTTTGAGAAATTAATATTATCAAGTTTAAGATTATTGTATACCAATGGTGTCAAAACTGAAATAGAAGATTTTTCTAATCCAATATAATTCAATATAATCCAATATAATCCATTAATTTCTCTTTATTCTGTAATTTATTATAAAGGTAATTTAGCCTAAAGTAAATATCCTAATAAAATTAAAAACGCTTGATAATCTTAATAAAATTGAAAATTGAAATCAAACTAAGAAATGCCATTTTTGACGGAAGGAAGCAAATTTTAATCTCTAATTTATCCAGCCAAACGATCTATTGCGTTCCACTTGTTCGTTAATCTCTTTATTTAATTTCCACAAAACATATCTTACGGATGTTGCAATAATTTCTGCCATTTTCATTACAACACTTAAACGGGTATTTTGGAGAACTAGGAAATCCATAAATCCACCCAAATTAACTATCCCTGTTATGAACATATCACCAACAGGCAGAAGGTCTTTTTTTACACCTGAGCCAGGTTTAATAGATCCTAGACCAACCGAAATAAAACCGACGTGATCGACTTTACCAAGGCATGCATCAATTGCTACAACAAAAGGTTTTTCATGGATACAATAAATTTTGTTCATTGATTCAGATATATTTTTTGCGTGAACAGGGTTTTCAAGAGTACCATATAAATAGGTGTTCCTATAATTTAATTGTCCAATTTTATAGCCTGTCAGCGGTCCTAAGCTATCACCAGTTGATCTATCTGTTCCTATGCATAGAAATGCAATAGTTGAGTAGCTTTCATTTATTGCTTTGAATAACAATGTATACAGCTTATTGCTCAAGATTCTGGATACTAAAGGGTTTGTTATATTAATATAAGTCTGTTCACTAGTTAATTGTGGTAACATATTCATCTCCTAAGTTTATAAAAATAAATAATAATATTATTATTTCTATTCATAGGAATATTATTACAGATATTTATTATTTATAAGGAATATTTATCAAACTTGATCCGTATAATATTGTAGGACTAACCAGAAACTGGAAAATGATAATAATAGAAAGGGTGTTCATCAATGTCTTTAGAATTAGTTCATGAATCTGTTAGTATTAATAATATTATAAATAAGTTTTTAGCGCAGACAGAAATTGAAAGTGGAATAATAGTTCCCGATAGTAAAACAGATGTTTCAAAAATATTATTTGTAGACGGAGAGGTGATTGTAAATCATATTGAGGTTCTAAATGAGAAGGTACATCTTAAGGGATGTATTCTATATAATACGATTTACAGCTCGAATATTGATGAAGGAGATAATATTAGAAGTATATCTACAAGACATGAGTTTTCTTATATGACAGATCAGATAAAAGATATAAATACTGGTATGCAGTGTAACGTTAATTGCGATATTGATCAAATAAATTTTGAATTGATAAATGAGCGCAAATATATTGTCAAAATAATTGTAAATTTTCAAGGAACTATATCAGACACGATTGAAAAAGAAATTTTAAAAGATATTAGAGGCATTGATAATCTGCAAATATTAACAAACAGTGTAGACATGGTCTGTTATTTAGGGAAAAATAATTCAAGCTTTAAAATAAATGAATTACTAGAAATCCCACAGGATAAACCCTCTATTGGAGAAATATTGAGAACTGATTTAAAGACTTCTGTGAATGAATACATGATTGAAAAAAATGAAGTAACTGTTAAGGGCTCAATAAATATTAATTTATTATATATTGGAGATAATCAAGAAAAAAGTATAGAAAGTGTGAATTTTAATATCCCTTTTAATGAAGTGGTTGATTTTAATAATATCGAAGAAGATATTGAATTTAATATTGAGTGCAAAATCATGGATAAATCAATTAATGAAGCAGAAGATTCAGATGGAGAATATAGAAATATAAATATGGAGGCAGAAATAAATCTAAATATTGAGGGTCTATCTAATAAAAAAATAGATTATATTGAAGATGCATATAGCCTTAACTCGAATTTAATAATTGAAGACGAAAGCATAAGGTTTCCTAATTCTATAGATGAAGTCAAAAGCAAATCTTTAATTAGGAATACCATACCACTAACACTAAATAATAATGTTAAAGATGTATTAAAAGTATTTGCTCGCCCTACAGTTTATGATGTGAGGGCTTGGGAAAACAGCATTTCAGTTGAAGGGATAATAAATTATACAGTGCTGCTTAACACAAATGAGCATATGCAGATGATTGAGGTTATAAAAGATGAGATACCTTTTAAACATCAAATTGATAATTACCATTCGAATAAAGATGAAGAGTATGAAGCATCAGTTATAGTTGACAATACTGAGTTCAAATTAGATTTAGCAAATGAACTTGAGCTAAGAACTGAATTGACTATAAGCCTAAGAATGAATAGGAATAGCCTAGGCAATTTTGTAGTTAAAGCATATGAAAATGCACTAGGTGACCTAGATAAAAGAAGATATTTGCCAAGTATTGCAATTTATTTCCCAAACAGTGATGATAATTTATGGTCTATAGCAAAAAAATATAACACAACAATAGAAGAAATCTGCAAGATAAATGATATGGAGAATGATTTTTCACAGCAATTAAGAGGTGCTATAAAACATCCAGTTTTGATACCTAAATTGAATATAGATAACATAGAGTATAGCAACTAAAGCTAAGCTAATATACTGTATAGATTATTTTACAAAGTCATATAAATGGAATCTAGAATTTTAAGTTCTGGATTCCCTCCTTTTAAGCCACGTATTAATAGAAGATTTGGACTTTTATTAGGTTTAGGATGTACAAACTTTATATATTTGGGTTCTATTTTATACGATCTCATTGTAATTAAAATATCAACTAATCTATTTGGCCTATGAATCATAATAAATTGACCACCGAATGACAGCAGCTTTGAAGCCGTTCTAACTATATCATCTAGTGTACACATAACTTCATGTCGAGAAATAGTTTTATTATCTAAATTGTTTAATAACCCACATCCAGTCTTAATATAAGGAGGATTAGTAACAACAATATCAAATGTTTTTTTCTTAAGTTCTTCTGGTAAGCATTTAATGTCACCACAAATGATCTTTATTCTATCTGTCAAATTATTTAACTCTACGTTTCTTTTTGCTAGACTTGCAATATCTTCTTGGATCTCAAGACCTACGATGTTCTTTATTTTCGTCTTACCACTTAAAAGAATAGGTATTATACCATTACCAGTACCTAAATCTATAATGCTTTTTTGGTTATCAGTAGTTTCTACGAAATCAGATAAAAGAACAGCATCAATCCCAAAGCGAAAACTATTCTTTTTTTGGATAATTATTAATCCTTTATATTGGAGATCATCTATTGTTTCATCATCTAATAATTCTTTTTCAAAAACCATTCTTAACCCTTTCATAATAAATAAAAATATATAATCTAAACTTTAAATAATTAAGGCTTAGATTATATATTCTATTTATTACTATATTTTATTTCTGTTTAGGAGCATCCACTGGACATACATTAGCACAAGCGCCACATTCGATGCATACATCTGCATCTATCACATATGAATTATCACCTGGCGATATACAATTTACAGGACACTCAGATTCGCAAGCTCCGCAACTAATACATACATCTGTAATAAAGAAAGCCATTTATAACACCTCCTTAGTCTAATATTGCTTTTTTAAGTTTTATACTTGCCTCATTAAAAAAATTATTACCTTAAGCAAGTATAACTCGTTTATTCGTTGTTAGTATAGCATTAAAATAAATATTTGAAAATAAAAAATTTTTTATTTTCAAATATTTATTTTAATGCTATACAACCTAACGTGAGAAATAATCAGAAATTTATAAAACATTATTAACTGATTTAAAAAGAGAATTAGGCTTACAAGGTCTAATTCTCTCAGCATACGGTCTCTACATGATATGTTAGTATTTATTTTCCGCAATATACATTAACCAAAATAGATAATGATTGATCATTAATCAGTTTAGGGTGGAGATAACTTTTGCAAAGTGGACGTTACTTTTACAATTGACCAAAGTATAAATTGTTTGAAATATAAAAAATATTCAGATAATATATAGATAAAGCTTGTGCAATAGATGTTAAGGAGTGAAAAGAATATATGGAAAATATAAGAATACCGTATGGTGTATCAAATTTTGAAAGTATAAAGACTGAAAATTATATATATATAGATAAAACAAAATACATTGAGATACTTGAAAAATTACCTCCGTTTCAGTTTTTCATACGTCCAAGACGTTTTGGCAAGAGCCTTTTCCTTTCAATATTAGAAAATTATTATGATATAAATAATAAGGGTAAATTCAATAAATTGTTTGGTGATTTATATATCTGTAAAAAATCATAGAAAGATTTATATAAAGGGCTTATAGAAAGTTCAGGATATACTGCACGCTTCGGTTTCAAAAATGTTATTTTGAAACCGAAGCGTGCAGTATATAAGCTTTTCCTCAACAACCAAATAAGATATTTTTATTATCTTTAATCTTCCAATTTTTTTAGGTTGTTTAAATTTTCAGTTTCATGTGCTTCCAATCTATCTTCTAATTCTACATCTTTTATTATTTTAAGATCCGCCGCTCCATATATACGTATATCCGATTCATTACCCATATCAAGCTTAACTTTGACTTTTTCTTTTAAAATACTGGTATCAACAACAACGCCTTGCCCATCAGGAGTTTGAACAATAGCTCCAAATCTTGGGACCCTCTTTATTAGATCTTCATACGCTTCTTGCTCATATTTCAAACAACACATAAGCCTTCCACAATTGCCAGATATCTTGGTAGGATTTAGTGACAGACCTTGTTCTTTAGCCATCTTTATTGAAACAGGTTGAAAATCACCTAAGTATGAATGACAACATAAAACCCTTCCACAGATACCAATACCTCCCAATACCTTTGATTCGTCCCTAACCCCGATTTGTCTGAGTTCTATCCTGGTTTTAAAAATTGCAGCTAAATCTTTGACCAGATTTCTAAAGTCAACTCTCCCATCAGCTGTAAAATAAAACAATATTTTATTATTATCAAATGTATATTCGACATCAATTAGTTTCATTCCTAGGGCATGCTCTGAAATCTTCTTTAAACATATATCAAACGCCGACTTTTCTTTTTCAGTATTTTCTTTTGCATGAAGAACATCTTCTTCTGTAGCGATTCTCAAAACTTTTTTTAGAGGTGTTACTATTTGGTTCTCGCATACATCTCTAACAGGGATTAAAACTATCCCAAATTCAAGACCTCTTGCGGTCTCAACAATTACATTAGAACCTTTTTCTATGTCTAAGTCTGATGGATCAAAAAAATATATTTTACCAGCAGATTTAAATCTGACTCCTGCTACTCTTGCCATCTGCTTTTTTCCTCCTGAAGTTTTGTAATCAAAATCTCTATTGCAAGTTGAAAATTAACATTTCGTTTTATACTATTTCTAGTAAATTCAATTATTTCGATACTTCTTAGCATTAAAGAAATATTAAAGTCTTTCACAACATTTTTAATAATATCTTTTTTATCTGAATTAATCAATATAAATTGATCTTTGCATTTTTTGTAAATCAGTAAATCTCTATAAAACAATACAAGAATATCAAGTAGGCGATCAAAAATGTCTTTATTGGATTCAAAATGATCATACAGTTTATGCTCAATCTTTAGGCTATTTGATTGGTGGCTTAACATTTCATGAAGAAGATCGATAGTTTTTTTTCTTATGTTAATAAAGTCATCGGAATCTATTAGCTCTATGGCTGTACCTATAATGCCATTTGCGTATTGTGCAATAAAATCCAGCTCATTAATAGGGCTATTTTTGCGATTTTTAAAGAAATACTTCACTTCATCAGATGAATTCCTACAAAAACTGTATTTTACTGTTCTCGATTGAATTGTTTCTAATATAGAGTCGTATTTTGAAGCAGTGAGGATAAAACAAGTAAATCTCGGGGGTTCTTCCAGCATTTTTAGTAAGCAGTTTTGAGCCTGAATAGTCATTTTATTTGCATCAATTATAATATAAATTTTTCTAGTTGAATAAACCGGTCGTATAAAAATATCTTTTTGAATACCTCTAATATCTTCTATACCGATATTTGTTCCGCTAGGTCTTAATAATAGAATATCTGGATTGGTTTTATTTGCAGTTAATTTACAAGGTAAGCATTTTTCACACGAGCCTTCTTCGGAAGGATATTGGCAAAGCAGTATAGAAGAAAAAATACTTGCGAGTGTCTTTTTGCCAATCCCAGAAGGACCAACAAATAAATAAGCATGCCCAACTTTTTCATTTTTGATATGCATTTTTAAACTTGCCACAATATTTTTCTGACCTAAAATACTATCAAAATTCACAACTAGTCTCCTTAAAAATCTTTTAAATTTATTTTACACAACTAAATCAAGTAAAATACCTCGTATATCTTCAATCTTTTGAAGAATTGCAAGGTGATCCTTTTCTGATTTTAGTATTTCGTTGGTAAGGTCATCCAGTACAGTGTTTACCTTCTTTACTGTAGTATAAACCTTGTATCGACCTCTTCGGTCTACAAAGCTTTCTTTAGAAAATTTATGTGAATTGTTTATTGTATGATTTAAAAATTCGTTAATTAGCTTTTTATAAATCTTAAGTTCTCTTATATCTATCTTTTTACCTAATTTTTCACCCTGCTCAATTATTTGATTTATAAGCAAATTGATTCGCTCATCTATATTTTTATCACTTACACGTTGAATCTTTACTTGAAAACTATCGTCACCATTGGGTGTTACTTTCTTATCTTCTTTAGCAGAAACTTTAGTTTCCGTTGTTTTAGTCCCAGAGCTTTCTTTAATTCTCATTTAAATCACCTACTTAATTTAATATATTTTGCAAATGTTTCCTGATATTATTAAAGATTGATTCTATGGAGTCATTACAATTAATTGTTTTAATTCTATCAGGGTACATCGATGCAATTTTTTTGTAGCCACTATACACCATCAAATGAAATTCGATATTCTCCTTTTCGATTCTATCTGAAGTATTTTGGAATCTTCTTCTTTTTAATGTTATTTCTGGACTGATGTCAAGAAATAAGGTAATGTCCGGTATAGTTTCATTTAGTACAATGTTGTTTACCTTATATACTATATCCAAATCAATTCCTCTAGCGAAACCTTGATAAACAAAGCTAGAGTCAATAAATCTGTCACAAATTACTATCTTACCTGCAAGTAGTGCTGGTTTAATAACTTCAGATACCAGCTGTGCTCTTGCAGAAGCGTACAACAACATTTCTGTTATATTAGACATTTCGGCATTTTTTACGTCTAAGATAATAGTACGAATTTTTTCACCAATAGCAGTACCTCCTGGTTCTCTAAGAACTAGCACTTCTATATTCTTACTTTTAAAATAATCTTGTAAAAGTTTTGCTTGTGTTGTCTTTCCGCAACCATCAACACCCTCTAAAGTAATAAAAAATCCTTTATTCATTAAGAACCTCCAAGCAAAATTCAATAGAATTCAGCTTCAATATATGTTTTAAATTGCAGCCTGAAATTTTATATCATATTCTTACCAATCTTGATGTCTCTGTAGCCACTCCTGTAACTAAACCTAGTACAACTTGTTCACGTTGAGAATTACAAATACTATCTATATTAGGATTACCTGCACCTGCTGCTGCTCCAACAAAGTGCAAAAGAGTCATCTTTTTATCTTCAAATACAAACTCTTCATTTAAATCTATTTTTCTATATCCCCGAGGCTTTCTTAAGTTCCAATACTTACCAGTTAAACATTTTTCTAATGTTACTGTATCAAAAGGCTCCTTTAATATTGCATTTTCTAATACTCTATCTATACTAAATATACGTTTTAAAGTTTTTGATACCTCAACATTTTTAAAGCTTTTAATATAATTAAAAAAACTGACAATTCCATTATATATATTTTTTCGATTATCTATAAGCATCTTGCTTACCAGTAAACCCGATACAGCAATCCCGGCAATCGAGAATAGTGATAATAGACCAAAAGACGAAACAACCATTGTAGTTATAGCAATGCATGCAGCTAATACTTGCAGCCATTCAATACTAGTTTTAGTATTGTTTTCTCCATTGTTAGGGTCTAAGATGTGTTCGATAGTCTCATATAGCTTCATAATGAATACGTCCTATCTATATTTTATAAAATAAGGGTAATTATATCTATTGATTTTATATTTTTTTCTTTAGTTTAAATAAATTTTACATAACCATTATATTTACTTATGTAAATATTGTAAATATAAAGTTAATAAATTCTACACTAAAAGCCGATAATCATAAATATAAGTAATAAAACAAAACGAGGAGGGATTTTTATGAAACTTATTTTTAGAATGTGTATTCTTACAATTGTTTTTGCATTATCATCTTTAGTTACAGTTGCTAGTGCAGATGAAAATACTGATAATCCAATGAATGGAATGATCGGTTTTATTATTGGAGAAAGTAATGCAGTTGTTTCTGGAGAAACAGAGGAAATTGATAGTACTAATGAAAATGTAGTTCCATTTATTAATGACGGCAGAACTTTTGTACCAGTTAAATTTATATCAGAAGGTTTTGGTGCAACAGCATATTGGAATGCATCAACTCAAACTGTAACTATTAATTCTGGAGATACAGTTATAACTTTATCAATAGGCAGTAATATATTATATAAAAATGGTGAACAAATACAGATGGATGTGAGCCCGATTATAGAAGAAGGTCGCACATTTTTACCAGTTAAGTATATTGCTGATGTTCTTGGAATGAATTCATTTTATGATAATGGACTTATTATACTTAGCCCTGCAGATAGAGAAATTGATGCAACAAATGATGCATCATTAATAGAAAATATGAGAGATATGATTAATAATCCCCAAAATGCAAATAGCAATAATCAAAATAATAATCAACCTACAAATACTCAATCATCAAGTTCTCAAGAAAATTATAAAAGATGTGATTTGACTGGAGAAATAACTGAAATAAATGGAAATGATATTTCATTAAATATAATTGCGACTCCACAATTTACGCCAACAGATAGTAACAGCCCAAAAAAATATCACCCTAGAGATGCTCAATCATCAAGTTCTCAGCAAGATACACAAAGAGAGCCTCAATATACAGGGGAAACTAAAACTATAACAATTCCGGAAAATACACCAATATCAACTACAACAAGGGCTAGCTCGGGTAATGAACTCCAAAATCTCCAAGTAAGTGATCTGAAAATTGGCGATATACTACAAATATGGTATTCAAACCAAGATTCTCAGTCTTTAGATAAAATAAGCGTTCGTCAAATAAACAAAAATAATTAATATTTAAATTAGATGTTTTTCAAAAACAGAAAATGTTTTATTAATAATAAATTTTAAGAAGAGTTACTTTGATTAATGTAATAATAACTCTTCTTAAAATTTATTATATGCGAATAATTATATTTAAAAGGAGTTAAAAATGTTATTTTCTATCATAATTTTTGTTTTAACATATATAATAATTATTTCAGAAAAATTTGACCGTACAGTTATAGCACTAGCCGGAGCAACATCAATGATAATTTCGGGTGTTATTACTCAGCATAATGCGTTTACAGAAATTGATTATAATACACTTGTGCTTTTAATAAGCATGATGATAATTGTAAATATTACAGCAAAATCAGGAGTTTTTGAATATATTGCGATAAAAACTTGTAAAATTGCAAGAGGTGAACCTATACGTATTATTATGATTTTATCTATTTTAACTGGTCTACTTTCATCAATATTAGATAATGTTACAACTATTTTACTTATACTTCCCATTACTCTCAATATTGCAAAAGATTTATATCAAAATCCTATACCATTTATTATTTCGGAGATTTTTGCATCAAATGTTGGAGGTACAGCAACATTGATAGGAGACCCTCCTAATATTATGATTGGTAGCTCGGTTGGCTTTAATTTTATGGATTTTGTTAAAAATACTGCTCCTGTTGCTGTTTTTTTGCTTTTTCTTACTACATATATTCTTGCTATGATTTATAAAAATAAATTAGTAGTAAATATTGAAGCAAAACAAAAAATATTATTAATGGATGAAAAACAAAAAATAAAAGATAAGAAACTTATGACTAAAGGTATAACAATTTTAGGGTTGACTATATTAGGATTTTTTTTGCATGATATTTTTCATTTTGAATCAGCAACTATAGCTATGATGGGGTGCGGTTTCGATATTATTTATATCAGGATTAAAAATAGAAAAAATTTTTCATGAGGTTGAATGGAAAACTATTTTCTTTTTTGCAGGTTTATTTATTTTAGTTGGTGGATTAAAAGCATCAGGCGTAATTGAGGTTCTTGCAAAACATGTTCTAAATTTAACAAATGGAGATTTAGTGTTGACTACAATGGCTATTTTATGGGTATCTGCGATAGCATCAGCATTTCTTGATAACATTCCTTTTGTAGCAACTATGATACCTCTTATAAAAAACCTTGGAGAAATGTCTGGAATGAATATTACACCTCTGTGGTGGGCATTGTCTTTAGGTGCATGTTTAGGTGGAAACGGGACTATTATTGGAGCAAGTGCAAATGTTATCGCTGTAGGAATGGCTGAAGAAAATGGACAAAAAATACACTTTAATAAATATCTTAAAGTAGCATTTCCATTGATGATCTTAACCATTATTGTATGTTCAATATATTTATATGTTTTTTTCATATAGACATATAATAATAATATCATAAGATATTCCTTTCTATGGAATCATCGCTTCCTTTTTTTATTATTTCAATACCATATACTTTAACATATTAAAACATTTCTCTAAAAACAAACAAATAGATTTGGAAATCATTTTACATTGAGTCGAAGTATTGATTATGTTAACATTTTTATTATCAATACTTTGGTTAGAGGTGAAAATAATATGCTGATCAATCTTTCGAAGAATATAAAAAAACTATTTGAGGCTTTTGAAAAAATCGACAAATTCCCACGATTACTGATTTGCTATGGCTTTAAATTTATTCTTTTGATTCTAATCATTGGAGCCTTTTCCTTCTTGATTAATCAAAATTCAATATCCCCTGATTTAAGTCTATATATTTTTTCAACTTCGTTAATTAAGTCAAGCTATACAATTTTAGCTGAGATTGTAATTGGAAGCTTAGTTATTGATTATATCATTAAAAATAAGTAATTATGAATAGATGATTCTTCGGAGTGTAATAATAATATCCATAAATGGAGAAATATTATAAGAATTAGAATACAGAACACTCTTTATTTATAAGCTTTTTTTCCATACAGCTGCCATGCCATAAGCATAGCCCCAAACATGCAAATAATTGCTGCTGTAATATATACAAATACCATGCCATAAACAAAGGCATCATCTCTTCCTGGCACATAGCTCAAGACCTGATATCCAAGCTTTTTGCTCATCATACTATATAAAAGAGTTGTGGAGAGTGCAATACCTACCACCATTCCCAGATTTCTCATCAAAGAATTTATACTGCCCGCTATACCCAATAAGTTTCTGGGAACCGCCGACATAATTAGTGAATTGTTAGGAGCTTGGAATAAACCATTTCCTATAGACATAACAACGATAAAAAATATCAGTGACGATAGTTGTGAATGTTCATCCAAGGTAGTCATTAGAAACAGGCCCACACTTGTAAATATCAAACCCAAAAAAGTAAGAAATTCGGAACCTATTTTGTCCGAAAGATATCCGCTCGCGGGTGCAACAACTACTAGTATTAACGGATAAACCATCATTATCAGTCCTGTTGCGGCAGGGGATATTTTCATAACATCTTGAAGATAGAACGGCTGAATAATACTAGCACAGCTAATGGCAATAAACGATATGAAGCCACAAAAAATACTGAGAGTAAATAACTGATTTTTGAAGATTTGAAATTGAACCAGTGGAATTTTTACTCGTTTTTCCAAAAAAGCAAATACTATGATAGAAATCGCTGAAATTACAAAGCCCATCACGATAATAGGACTCGAATAACCGATATCTTCTCCTACGATTACCGAACCAAATAATGAAATGATTGCAAAGGCGAAAAGAAAAGCACCTTCTTTGTCAAGCTTTTCTGCACCATAGGTACTGGAGTTGGGAAGAACCCTCATCCCCATTACAAATGTAAATACCCCTATTGGCACATTGATTAGAAATATATAGTTCCAATTTAAGAGACTTACGATAAATCCCCCAAGAGGTGGACCGATCATAGTCCCAAGAGCTACAAATGAACCTGTAATACCTAAAGCCCTTCCTCGCTCTTTAGCTGGGAAAACCTGTGCAATAATTCCCTGATTTGTTGCCATTGTACCAGCCGCTCCAATTGCCTGAATAACCCTTGCAAAAATTAGGAGAATGAACGAATTTGCTATTCCACACATAAGTGAACCTACTGTAAACAGTATAATTCCGGTCTTGAAAACCTTAGTCTTTCCTTTGATATCCCCAAGTCTGCCGAATATCAAAATCATAGCAGCTATGGCAACAAGATATGAGGTTACTACCCACGATATAGCTTCAGTAGAAACGTTTAATTTTTCTGCCATGTTCGGGAGTGTCACGTTGACAATACTTCCGTCTAGACAAGCCATAAAAGTCATCATAACAACATTAAATAATATTAGAAATCTGTTTTTATATACCTTGTCCTTAATTTGTTCCATAAATCATCCTCTATTCCAATTAATTTACCTTATCATATCCCTTTATCAGAAATTATAAAATCTGGTGCAGTATCTGCTATTTTCAACATATATAACTTCCAATTCAAATCCTGGACTTTCAACATCAATTTCTATTTAATCATCTCAATCTATTTGCTAAAATATTGAGAAAAAGAAGTGATATAATGTACCATTACTATAATAAGGCAAAACAATTAACAAAGCAAGGTCGCCCAATACATTGGGAACTTGTTGATAGGTGGAATCATATAGAAAAAGCATTATAGTTTCTTTAACAAAGTCCATCACTGAATCAATCAAAATTTTTGCAGTGCAAAAAAATATCAATAATAGAATTTTCTTTTACCAAAGACATAAATAGACAATTTAATAGATAAATAATATACAACTACTATAAAATGAAGTAAAACCTATACTAAATTCAACAACACTAAAAACAGTACCCGAAGTAAGAGATGAAGTCTATAATCGGAAAGGATGGATCGAATGGATTTATGATTGAATTAGCTAATTTAACTAAAAATTATTTCTCAAAACATTCAAATTATAGAATCTTTGGCAGAAGTCCAAAAGAAAATGGAAAATTTCAGGTTTAAACTGATGCGTTTTGTAGTTAGAAACTTCATGGGAAGAAAATAAAAGTAGCAGTACAAGAATGATTGCTAGCATTAAGAGCTGTAGTACCCTCAGCAGCTGGCAGTCCAAGAATATAACTTCGCCAAGCATTTAAAATTCAGAGCTCAACATAATAAGTTAAAATATTAGCTATTCCTAAGAGCTCTTATATAAGATTTCGTTCAATATAATATCATTTGTAAGTATATCCTTTGCTGAATTTCTGTATTCGTCTAAATGCAAATAAGTATACCTATTTGGTTTAATGGATGGAGCTAAGTCAATAGCTTTTGCGAAATCTTCAGTTTTCATTCTAAGGCCCTTTACAAAATCAAAGAACCCTGTTGTTTTAAAGAATTTTGTTATTTCTTCATGTCTATGATTTTGAACTTTGCTCATTATATAAGTTGCTACTCCCACCTGAATGCCATGTAATTGAGGTGTATCTACGATTTTATCTAGTGCATGTGAAATAAGGTGTTCACTTCCGCTTGCTGGTGCGCTGTTTGCGATCTCCATAGCGATTCCACTCATTGTCAAGGAATCAACCAGTTCAACTATGAATGACTCATCACGAATATTAATTTTGTCTATTCTAATAATACTATTTATAGATTTGTAAGCGATTAGAGCTGCAAAATCATCTATAATAGATCTGTTATTTTTTTCCTCAAATTTCCAATCATTTAATGCTGTTATTTTATATACCAAATCTCCTATGCCAGAAAATATATATTTATCAGGACTTGTTTTTATAATCTCAATGTCAACGATAATACCAAAAGGCATTCTTGCATGAACTGATGTTCTTTTCCCATCAATAATTAAAGAACAGCCTGAGCTTGAAAATCCATCGTTTGAAGTTGATGTTGGTATACTAATAAACGGAAGGTTATTTAAAAAGCTAATATATTTGGAAGCATCAAGTACCTTTCCTCCGCCTACACCAATAATAATTTCTGCTTGCCCTGGTATTGAAAAACCTGTTTTAATTAGGTTCGTAATGTCTATGTCATCGAATTCATAAATTTTGAGTATATCGATTTCAGATATAGACTTTATTGAATCTAAGATTGTTTTGCCGAATAGATCTTTAATCCCTGTTCCGAAAAACAATACAACTTTTTTAAATCCCCATTTACTTATCAATGCTCCAATACTAGATATGGCTCCTCTTTCAACCTCTAAGATATTTGGAATTGATATTTTGTTAGTAACATGTCGCATACATTAAGCACCTTCCTAGTTAATATTAATATACTTGCCGAGGGAATAATTTTTTTAATGAGGCAAGTATTAACTTGTACTGACGGTCATTTTGTGACCTAGTACAGTATATAAGGTAAGACTTCTCTAAAATTTATAAAACCAATAAACTCGTGACCAATATTTTGCAAAAGTTTTTGTAGTTCACCTTTTGCAAATATTTGATCCGCAATAATTGAAGCCTTTAAATCCGGACCACTATCGCCAGCATAAAAAAGCTTTTTATATCTATTTTTAAGGTCTTTTACAACTTTTGATTTATCAATGCCATACATTTCGGAATAAAACTCACTTTTGAAATCAGGTATGATTTGAATTCCGCCATCCCTGAATTCGCCTTTATTAGAAATTATGCTGACATCTTTTATCCCTTTGGTATACAAAAGTATTTCAATATAATAACTAGTTCCTGCACTTAATATAACAAAGTCTCCTCCTATTGATTTGACTTTATTTATTACATCGATCACAGTATCATCAAATGGGATTGACAAGATATCTTGTTTTATCTCTTCTTGAGTTTTGTTAATTGATTTAAATACAGCGCCTAAAAAGTTAATATCGTTTATATCTTTGTTTTTCCAATTTGAATATAGTTCTTTTCCCCAGTTACCTAAATATTTATCAATAATAATTTGATAAAAGTCCTTATTAGTTATTGTGTTGTCAAAATCTGAAATAAACACGAATTCTTTCATAAGAAACAACCATTCCTTTCAAAATATTTTCCCGCTTTTAAAATTTCACTTCTAATTCAATTTTTCACTTCTGCTGTTGAAGGATCTTCTCTTAATATTACTATGTCAACTCTTCTATTTCTAGCTTTATTTTCTTCTGAATTATTTGGAACCAGAGGATGGTACTCTCCATAACCTACAGCTGAAAAATTTACTGGGTCCAACTCGGAATTATCTAAAATATGTTCCAAAACATTTGTTGCACGAGATGAGGATAGTTCCCAGTTTGATGGAAATTGAGCTGTACTTATAGGTTCATTATCTGTATGACCCTCGATACTTATTGTATTCCCTTTAAACGCCAATAATGTTTTGCCGATCCCCTGAAGTACGGAATAAGCAAGAGGTGTTATCTCAGCACTACCACTTAGAAATAAAAAGTTGGCAGCTATTGAAATCTTTATTCCTCTTTCTTCAGATGTTACAGTTATATTATTTCCCAAATTATTTGCTTTTACCATTTGATCCACTTGATTTTTTATATCTTCTGCTTTTTGAGTTTCATTCTGTGTTGTTAGTTTTGAAGTATCAGCTTGAGCTATGCTAGTAAATTGCTCTAATGAATTATAGCCACCCCCAGGAGAAAAATATTTATTAGAAGAGCTCGTACCAAGTGACTCTCTAAATGATTGGGCCAATTGATCGAATTTCTTTACGTCTATCATACTCATAGAATAGAGAACGATAAAGAAGATGAGTAAAAGGTTCATAAGATCTGCATATGTTAATAGCCAACGTTCAGCATTATCTTTTTCTACTTTCATCTTACCTTTATCTTTAGACATCTATTCCTTACCACCTTCTTTTGAACCCTCTTTTTGCTCTTCTTTCTTACCATATAGTTTTTCTAACTGGGCAAGATTAAGTTTTTCTTTTAGAATCTTAGGACTTTCTCCAGCTTGAATGGATAAAAGACCTTCGATTATAATATCAGTCATTTCTATTTCTTTTGATGATTTAGCTTTTATTTTACCCGCTATTGGTAAAAAACATAGGTTTGCGAAACCAACTCCGAGGAGTGTTGCAATAAAAGCTACTGATATCTTTTCACCTAAAGCTGCGGGATCTGACATGTCTGACAAAATTACAGATCATGCCAAGAACTGTACCTGAAACACCCATAGTTGGTGCAAATCCGCCTGCTGCTTCAAATATTTTAGCAGCAGATTCATATTTGTGTTCATTTAGTGAGGCTTCACGGTTGAGGACATCTTTTATAACTTCAGGTTCAATACCATCAACAACTAAACCAAGACCTCTTTTAATAAATTCATCTTCATGTGCTTGTGCAACCTGTTCTAGGCTCAGAAGCCCATCTTTTCTGGCCATTTCTGAAAATTTTATCAACTCATTTATGGTTTTAAGCTCATCAATCTTTTTTTCGGTAAATACATAAATAAGAATGGATGGTATCTTAAGCAACTCACTTAATGGAAAAGACAGCGTAACGCACCCCAAAGTACCTCCAAATATTATTAAAAATGGAGATGGATGATTAAGAGGGCTTAACATACTTAGTTGCCCATTTTCTAATAAAAAGCCACCTACTAATGAAGCAAAACCAACAATAATTCCGATTATTGATGTAATATCCAAAAAAATCACTCCAAATAAAAATCTTTTATTAAAATGCAGGATTTTTCACTTAATGTGTTGAATATGTATTTTATTATGATATATAATAAATTTTATTGTATTGTATTCCAAGTATTTATCGGAGTTATTTGAATAAAGTTTTAGTGTTTTTTAATTATGCCGTATATTAAATATTTAGAGGCGATCAATTTTGATTAAAACAAAACTTGAAAAACTAATTATTAAAAATTTATTAGCTGTTTTATTTTCATTATCAATACTTGATGTCATTTTCATAAAACATAAGTGGATTTTACTTATTGGTCTAGTTATTGGAAGTCTGATTAGCATATTAAAATTTAGTATACTAACAAATATTATATCTGCGTTACTTTTGCCAAATATTAATAATGTTACTTTAAAAAGTATTTTGGTATTTCTTTTTAATCAGGCAATAGCGGTTTTAATCTTAATAATTGTATTAAAGACTAATATTCATTTATTCTGGGGAGTTTTAGCAGGGATATTAATGGTTCCGTTGATTATAATGCTTAATAGTATTACCGAGGTTTTAGGTATTACAAATAATAAATTTCAATAAAGAAGGTGTTAATATGGAACTAAGTAAAGAATTAAGCGATGCAATGGCACCTCATAATTTGATTAGATTGAATGTGTTTGGTTTTGATATGTCTATTACAGATACTGTAATTATCACATGGGTTATAATGGCGGTTCTTATTTCTCTTGCCCTATTTTTTACAAGAAGATTGGAATTAGTTCCAACGGGTAAGCAAAGAATAGCAGAAACCTTAGTTGAACAGCTTAACTCTTTATTTAAGACTATTCTTGGATATCACTGGAGAACGTTTACACCGTATTTAGGAACGATACTTCTTTTTTTATTATTTGCAAACATAATTTCAATTTTTGATATTATTCCTAATTGGGAACAATTATATCAAATTACTGGATGGAAGGTTTTTGAAAACTTACCACAGTTATCAATAAGACCACCCACTAAAGATATCAATGTGACAGTATCTATGGCCTTAATGTCTATTATTATAGTAATTGGAGCTGGAATAAAATTTAAAGAATTTCCTGGATGGTTAAGAAGTTTTATTGAACCAATGCCTGGTTTATTGCCAATGAAAATATTAGAATACTTTGTTAGAATTATATCATTATCTTTACGTTTATTTGGCAACATTATAGGAGCTTTCATTATTATGGAACTAATATATTCTGTGGTATCTAATTTCATGCCACCAGTATTAATCCCAGCTGTATTTAGTATATATTTTGACCTTTTTGATGGAGCATTACAAGCTTGCATTTTTGTATTTTTGACATCTTTATATATTTCAGAAGCTGTAGAATGAGGGGGGGTGAGAATAATGAGTGATTTGAATGGTTATTTAGCACTAGCTTCAGGAATAGCTGTTTTAACTGGTTTAGGTGCTGGGATAGGTATCGGGATTGCAACATCTAGAGCTGCTGACGCTGTTGCTCGTCAACCTGAAGCATCTGGGAAAATAATGACAATGTTTATGTTAGGTGCTACTTTATCAGAAGCAACTGCAATATATGGATTGGTTATCGCGTTAATATTATTATTTGTTAAGTGGGCAGCATAAAATTGGTATGTTTCTTGAAAGTGTGCCGCTGGGGGGGATAATAAACCCACGGCCATTAAAACTGAATATCCTTAATTAAGTAAGGATAATGAATATAGATTTTAATAAAGAAATCTTAATAAAAGAGATTTTAATAAAAGAGGTGAACCTAGATGATGGAATTTGGTCCAACGTTTATATGGACGATAATTAATTTACTAGTACTTTATTGGTTTTTAAAACGTATACTATTCAAAAAAGTTACAGATTTTATGGACAAACGTTCAGAATCCATAAAAGAGACTTTAATTAATGCGGATCATGAGAAGGTTCAGGCTAAGAAAATCAAAGAAGAATATGATAAATTAATCAAAGGTTCAAAAGAAGATGCCCAAAGGATAATTGATGAAGCTAGTAAAAATGCATCAAAAGAATCTGAAAAAATCATTGCTGCTGCTAAGAAAGAATCTGAGAATATTTTAGCAAAATCTAGAGAAGAGATTGAAAGAGAAAGAGATCAGATGTTAAAAGAAGTAAAAAATCAAGTAGCATTACTTGCTATTGCAGCGGCTTCTAAAATAATTGAAGTGAATATGAACACTGAAAGCAATAAAGCTTTAGTTAATAGATTTATTAATAAGGATGGTGTTTGAAAATGCCACTTGTTGAAAAAAGATATGCTCAAGCTTTGATAAACATTTCAAAAGAAGAAGGTATGCTAGATGTCTATAAAGAAGAGTTCTTGGAAGTGTTGGATACGTACGAAGAAAACCATGATGTTAAGCTTATTTTAAATGACCCGAGAATAGGAATCGAAAAAAAGAAAATTATCATAAAAAACATTTTAAAAGCTATGGGAACAAGAGCAAATTTATTGAACTTTATTTTACTCTTATTAGACAAGAATAGGCTAAGTTTTCTACCTGGAATATTTGATGAATATGTAAGACTATCCGATGAAATCAATCATGTGATTAATCTAAAGATAGAATCATTTGATATTTTATCCGATGACCAGCTTGTGAGGATAAAAGAAAAGTTTAAAAAGATCCATAATGCAAATTTTGCAAATGTGCAGGTTAAAATTGATTCTGGACTTTTAGGCGGAGTAAAAGTTCAAATTGGAGATAAAATTTATGATGATACGATAAAAAGCAAATTGAATCATTTAGCAAAGCAAGTGATTAAATAAATTGAGGTGATAATAAGATGAAGTTAAAACCAGAAGAAATAAGTTCAATTATTCAGGAACAGATTTTAAACTATGGAGGAGAAACTATTGTAGAGGACGTAGGCTATGTAATTCAAGCAGGAGACGGTATTGCAAGGATATTTGGATTGAAAAATTGTATGAGCGGAGAACTACTTGAATTTGAAAATGATGTCTATGGTATGGCTCTTAACTTAGAGGAAGATAATGTTGGATGTGTTTTATTAGGACATGAAGAGGATATAAAAGAGGGTAGTACCGCTAAAAAAACAGGTAAGATGGTTAGCGTACCAGTAGGACATGAACTAATTGGCAGAGTTGTGAATTCATTAGGAATTCCACTTGATGGAAAAGGACCTATAAATACCACAAAGACAAGACCGATTGAGTTCTTGGCACCTAGTGTTATAGACAGGAAAACAGTAAATAAGCCATTGCAAACAGGAATAATGGCAATTGACTCAATGATTCCAATTGGTCGAGGACAAAGAGAATTGATAATCGGAGATAAGCAAACAGGGAAAACTGCTATTGTAATTGATACAATAATAAACCAAAAGGGGCAAGATGTAATTTGTATTTATGTTGCGATAGGACAAAAGGCTTCTACTGTAGCAAATATAGTTGCAACATTAGAAAAGTATGGCGCGATGGATTATACGATAATAGTTTCATCTACAGCAAGTGAAATGTCAACTGTACAGTATATAGCTCCATATGCAGGTGCCGCAATGGCAGAGGAGTTTATGTATACTGATCACAAAGATGTTCTTATAGTCTACGATGACTTATCAAAGCATGCTGTTGCATATAGGGCAATGTCTTTGTTGCTTAGAAGACCACCAGGAAGGGAAGCATATCCTGGAGATGTGTTTTATTTACACTCGAGGTTATTAGAAAGAGCTGCAAGATTAAGTGACGAAATGGGCGGAGGTTCTATTACCGCGCTGCCTATAATAGAGACCCAAGCGGGAGATGTCTCAGCGTATATTCCTACTAATGTTATATCTATAACTGATGGACAGATATATTTAGAATCAGAACTATTTTATTCTGGTATAAGGCCTGCAGTAAATGTTGGTCTATCTGTTTCGAGGGTAGGTGGATCAGCTCAAATAAAGGCTATGAAAAAGATTGCAGGACCAATAAGAATAACCTTAGCTCAGTATAGGGAACTGGCAGTATTTGCCCAATTTGGATCGGAGTTAGACAAAGCAACACAAGAAAAGCTTACTCAGGGTGCGAGATTGGTTGAAACATTGAAGCAACCTCAGTATGCATCAATGCCGGTGTCAGATCAAATAATTGCATTATATTGTGCAACCGGTAAATACTTAATGGATTTACCACTCAAAGAGGTTAATCCATTTAATGACGGATTGGTGAAGTTTATAAATGAGAAATATTCTCAAGTAGCTGAATCAATAGTAGAAACTGGAGAACTGACAAAAGATTCTGAAGAAATATTAAAACAGGGGCTTGAAGAATATAAAAGGCTGAGAGAATAAATTATAAGTTGGGTGTGAGAGGTTAGATGTTTAAGAAAATGATAATACGCGAATATTGAAGGTAAGGGGTGAATAGATATGCCGAATATGCGTGAGATTAAAACCCGAATTAAAATTATTAAAGATACGATGCAGATTACAAAAGCTATGAAATTAATTTCAGCTGTTAAGCTAAAAAAGGCGCGTAAGCAGCTTGAGTTGACGTTGCCTTTTTTTGACAAGGTCAAACATATAATGTCTGATATTTTGGTTCATAGTGGAAGTATAGATAATATTTATTTTGATTTAAGAAGCAAGAAGGAAGCGAAGAAAAAAGGATACCTTGTATTAACGGGAGATAGAGGGCTTGCTGGTGGTTATAACCATAATATAATCTCACTTACAGAAAATAGCCTGAAGGGAAATGAAGATTCATTGCTGTTAGTTGCAGGTCATATGGGAAGAACTTATTTTATGAGAAGAAATAGAAATGTAATGAAAAATTTTGACTATCCTGTGCAAAATCCTACGACATATAGAGCGAGGGAGATCGCTGATATTGTCCTTGAGCTATTTCAAAAAAGTGAAATTGATGAATTTTATGTTATTTATACAAAAATGATTAGTTCCTTGCATCTAGAACCACATATAATGCAATTATTACCTTTAAAAATCAATAAGGTAAGGGAGGATTTAAATATTAATGAAAATCAACCAATAATAATTGATGAAAGCTTGGTATATGAGCCATCTTCAAAGTACGTTTTTGATGTATTAATACCAAAGTACGTAAAAGGTATTTTATATGGAGTATTTGTAGAAGCTTTTACAAGCGAGCAGAGTGCGAGAATGACAGCGATGGATAATGCCACTTCAAATGCTGAAGATATATTATGTGCGTTGAAACTAAATTTCAATAGAGCAAGACAATCTGCAATTACAAAAGAACTATCAGAAATAATGGGTGGAGCAGCAGTACTTAAATAGAGGCTAGAGATTGGAGAAATTCAATTTAGAATGGAGTGAATGATAAATGTCAGAGAAAATAGGAAATATAGTTCAGATAATAGGACCAGTTGTTGATGTAAAGTTTGAGAATAAACAGTTACCGAAGATTTATAATGCGCTTAAAATTAGAAAAGAGGATGATAATATAGTAGTTCTTGAGGTTATGCAGCATTTAGGCAATGATATAGTTAGAAGTGTTGCATTATCGTCAACAGACGGATTAGTGCGTGGAATGAAGGTATTAGACACAGGAGATTCGATAAAAGTTCCTGTAGGGAAAGAAGTCTTGGGTAGGGTTTTTAATGTATTAGGTGAGGCTATCGACAGACTTGGGGAGGTTAATGCGAAGGAATCATGGTCTATACACCGTCCAGCACCGACACTCGAAGATCAGCAACCTGCTACAGAAATACTAGAAACTGGAATAAAAGTTATTGATCTTCTTGCGCCTTATGCAAAAGGTGGGAAAATCGGACTCTTTGGAGGAGCTGGTGTTGGAAAAACTGTTATCATAATGGAACTTATAAGAAATATTGCTACACAGCATGGAGGATATTCAGTTTTCACAGGTGTTGGCGAAAGGTCTAGAGAAGGAAATGATCTTTGGCATGACATGAGAGATTCAGGAGTCATCGATAAAACAGTGCTAGTTTTTGGTCAAATGAATGAACCACCAGGATCGAGAATGAGGGTCGGATTAAGTGGTCTTACTATGGCAGAGTACTTTAGAGATGAAATGGGGCAAGATGTGCTGCTTTTTATAGACAACATTTTCAGATTTATCCAGGCTGGAGCAGAGGTTTCAGCATTACTTGGTCGTGTTCCTTCTGCTGTTGGGTATCAACCAACCCTTGCAACTGATGTT
Source organism: uncultured Eubacteriales bacterium (assembly GCA_963767415.1). Classification (GTDB taxonomy): domain Bacteria; phylum Bacillota; class Clostridia; order Acetivibrionales; family CAVYEU01; genus CAVYEU01. The sequence continues at coordinate 1,773 of CAVYEU010000040.1, read as the reverse complement.
GGAGAATTGCAAGAGCGCATTACATCAACTAAAAAAGGTTCAATTACCTCGGTTCAAGCAGTATATGTTCCTGCTGATGACTTGACAGATCCTGCTCCAGCAACAACATTTGCACACCTTGATGCAACTACAGTTTTGTCAAGGCAGATTGTTGAATTAGGAATATACCCTGCAGTTGATCCTTTGGAGTCTACATCAAGGGTACTTGATCCTGGAACAGTGGGGGAAGAGCATTATAAAGTAGCAAGAAAAGTACCAAGAGATATTACAAAAGTATAAAGAATTACAAGATATAATCGCTATATTGGGTATGGATGAGCTTTCTGAAGATGATAAACTATTGGTATATAGAGCAAGAAAAATACAGCGTTATTTATCGCAACCATTTTCTGTTGCTGAAACATTTACTGGATATCCTGGAAAGTATGTTCCTATCAAGGAAACAATAAGAGGATTTAAAGAAATTGTAGACGGAAAAATGGATGATATTCCTGAAAGTGCGTTCCTAATGGCAGGAACAATAGATGAAGTTTATGAAAGAGCAAAAAATCTGTAGAGGGGGGCGAATAAAAGTTGTTTAATTTAGAAATTGTAACCCCAGAAAGAAAATTTTATGAATCAGATGTTGAAATGATAATCCTTAAGACTCTTCAGGGAGAAATGGGTATTTTAAAGGGTCATGAGCCTATGGTAGTAGCCTGTGCTATTGGTCCAATAAAGATAAAGAAAGACGGGGAATGGAAAGAGGCTATATTATCAGAAGGTTTCCTAGAAGTCAAACAAGATAAGACAATAATACTGGTAGATACAGCAGAATGGCCTGAAGAGATCGATATAAATAGAGCTAACGAAGCAAGAAAAAGAGCAGAAGAACGCTTACAGCACAAACTAAGTCAGGAAGAGTTCATACATTCAAGAGCAGCATTGGCTAGAGCTATGACTAGGCTTAAGATGACGAGGCAAAAGTAATTATTTTACATCAAACCTTACCTATGTGAAATAGCGAAGCACCAAAAAATTCTTATCTTGAAAAAGATGAGAATTTTTTGGTGCAAGAGAGACTGTAAATAATTTTGTGTAAATATCAAAATTCATATTTTACAGTCTCTTTCTTTTGACAATATTTTTGCTATAGAAACTGTAAAATATGCGGGAAATATTCAACAAAATATATATTATCCCTTTCATTTATGATTTGCGTAATTTGAATTCTTATAGACTTTTCTGAAAATCTTTAAAACCCATTAGAGGTTGCTTGATTCAATAAATTCAGAACACAACCGTTTATATTATATAAATTAAGATTGGAACAACTATTGTATCTAAATAATAATATATTATAAACAATTTTATGTAAACCCGAGGAGGTGTTTATCTATATGCAAGCGTTTTTTTATGAAGGTCAAAGAATGGTTATAGATAATGTTAAATTGGCAAATGCGTATGTTGCTTACCAAATTTCTTTTGAATCGTTTTGTCCACTTGAAGCGTTAAGGAAAGAACTATTTTGCAGAATTATATGATCCTTATTAGCCTAATAAATTTATGAAAAAATCTATGTTTAAACTATAATGAGGAGAATATATGGATACCAGAAGAGATGACCTATTAAAACAATATCGGCATTGATTTTATGACAATTGACTTAAATCTATATCTTAATACACATCCAAACGATGAAGTGGTTTTAATGAAATTTAATAAAGCAGTATGTATGTCAAAGCAACTTAAAAATCTATCGAAAAGTGTATGTATGAACCTTTATGTACAAAT
>CAVYEU010000039.1:0-13275 GCA_963767415.1 uncultured Eubacteriales bacterium | reverse complement strand
AAACATCAAGATTTCCCGAACTATCGGCATAAATATTTTGAGTGTTATCGTCGCTGCTGCGTCTAACTTGGATCAATGGTCCTGAGTAAGACACTGCTAATCTACTTAATGAACACGCCATGGTAGCATTTGGTACAAAATCCAAAACAAAATAATTGTTTACGGTTATACCTATTGTTGAGACTGCCGCCGAACCTGCCTGCCATTCCGATGCTGCCGCTAAATTATATGTTGTTGAATCAGGAGCTGCTGTTCCATTCGAGATCAAAATCATCGCATTCACGGCTGTTTTGTCTGCACCTGCAATAACTACCGTTGCACTTGTAGCGCTTACAGGGGTTGGGTTTGTTGTTGCAGATGTCAGCGTATATTGAGCACCTGCTCCTCCTTGACCTGTTATTGTTAGCTTGGTCACATCGATTGTTTCTGATATATCAAAATTTAGCCCTGTCAATACTAAGTTTCCGGTTGATGCGTCATATGTTGTGCTATCTATCCCTTCAATAGCGTTGCTTTCAGATTGTATTGGAGCTCCAGTTACTACAATAGCGTTGCTTTCAGATTGTATTGGAGCTACAGTTACTACATTAGAACTTCCTGCAAATGCTCCGCCAGTGACTAACAATTTGAAATCATATGATGTTCCTGCAGTCAATCCTGTTACTGTTGAGTTATTACTATCACTCGCTAACATACCTTCTGTATTTGAGTTCGCCCAAGTTTCAGCTCCTGTAGGTGATTGTTGTATCTCGATATCTGTAGCACCCGGTACTGCTGTCCAAGAAAAAGTCGCAGTTGGTGCTATATTCATTGTATTCTTAAAATCTGCAACATTCATATTGTAATACTTATATTCTCCGGTTCCATTAAATACTCCGGTAAATGGGGCAACAAGCCCACGTCCATAATTTGCGACTAAGTCATACCATGCAGACCCTGCACTATAATATACCTGATTACCATTACCACTATTATGCACAGTTTGTGCTGCAGTAAAGAAATTATTCAAAGTATAGCTTGGATCATCTAAATCAAAAGCATAATCTCCAATCACTAAAATATTAGGTACTGTTATGCTTGATACATCGCCCGGTATCGCAAATGCTGTTACCGATGACATTATCCCTATTACCATAGCTATAATTAGCGATAAAAATTTGCTTCGTTTTCTTATCATTTAAAATTCCTCCTTGACTAAGAATTATTAACATATGGTTATTCTTCTATATGAATCAAAGACTATATGAATCATACTTGCCAAAGTAATGATTTTTTATTAAGGTAAGTATTCCCATGTACTAAAGATTGTAATTATATTCTTAATTCAGTTGAATTTCGACTCAATCTGAATCTTAGAATATATTATTCAGGTGGACAGAAATTTGATGGAAGTAACCTAGTACAGTATATAAATACGGATGTATAGTTATACATTAATATAATTCTACATTGATAATTAAAATTCCTTCTTTATAGAGGAACAGTTAAATTTCCTCTTAATTGCAAGACTAAATTCCACCCCAAAGTTTAAGGTTCTTTCTAATGTTTAGGTAGTGATTGGCAAAAATCTGATCCAAATGTAGAAAACAATAATGGGAGAAAAATATTAAATGGTTAAGAAATGTAAATTAAAGAAAAGGAGGCTTAATTCAATTATGATTAACAAGGAAGATATTCGAAAAGCAAGACAAGCTAATCTAACAGAATATTTAAAATCAAAAGGTTATACATTGTATTGTCATAGCTAAAAATATAATTCTTTTTCAAAATTTGATTTAATATATGTATTAATATCATTCCTGTAAAAGCAAATGGTGCTGGTATAGGCGATAAATTGACTCTTGTAATTTAGTAGAAAATATAGTATTATAATATTATATAGTAAAAAACTTACGTATTGTATTAGCAAAAAATATGAATATTAAAAAAAAGCTGTATTTGCTAAGCTGATTTCTAAATTATTATTGCTTATTATCCTAGTCCTATTCCAAATTTATAGACTAAGTAAAATTATAATATTTTAAAACTATTTATAATGGTCTTTGATTCCAAACAAAGTTATGAAGTCAACATACATTTTTGTTCTTTATTATTATTTATATCAAAAATAACATCAGTGGAATGGAGATTTTTATGCAAAAAGATCAAAGAGAGCAACACAATATTTCATTAAACAAGTTAATGGTACAAATTCGCAAAGATCCTGATGCTGTCGTTAATAGTAGTTATTATTCAGAGTTTAAAGATGGTGATCCTGAAAAAACTATTATAGATACATTAATATCATCATTAAAAGAGTCAGCAAGAAATCATATTTATCTTCAGGGTGAAAACCTGCAAGGAAAATTATTTGTAGCTTTGGGGGAAAATAATGAATTTAATAACAATATCAATATAGATCAAATAAGAGCCGACCTAGCCAATTCATCACGATCACCATCGCCATCCTCAGAGACATCACGATCACTGTCTCTAGAGTCATCATCACCACCACTATCATCACGATCACCGTCTTTAGAGTCATCATCGCCACCACTATCATCACGATCACCGTCTCTAGAGTCATCATCGCCACTATTATCACGATCACCGTCTTTAGAGTCATCATCGCCACCACTATCATCACGATCACCGTCTCTAGAGTCATCATCGCCACTATTATCACGATCACCGTTATCATCATCGCCACCACTATCATCACGATCAAACGCCCTATTATCACGATCACCGTCCTAGAGCCATCATCATCGCCATTATCGTCACTATTACCGCCAATTGCACCTTCTTCAAAAGGAAATGGCATACAACGCCTAAGATCATTGAGGAAAATAGCAACAGCCTCGATGCATGAAAGAGAAGCACGGCTAACAGAGGAACCCAAGGCACTAGCAGCAGAAGAATTAAAACAAGTGTCACATCGGGCATCGTCATATGTGGATGATATGACAAAAAATCTAATTGAACTTACTGAAAAGAGAAGTCGGGAGGGAATTAAAAGACATATTGAAAAACTAAAAGATATGAATCCGAAATGAACTATTGAGTGCATTCACTCAATATATATAGATAATAAAATATAATTTAATAATCTCTGAATTCTGATTTATTCTTAAATCATGCTTTATATCCTATAATCGTCATGATTAGACCAGGTAAAGCAATAAGCATTCCATACATTTTTAAATTTACAATTGCTTTATTATTCTTATACTGTAAAATCTCATCTTCTGTCATTTCATCTTCAAACTCACAAATAATTGTATTAACTAGGTTGTATTTTGTTACAATCCAATTTGCCAAAAAAACAATTAAAAAACCTAAAATAAGAAACGTATAAGCTATAATCTTAAGAATCATTTTAATCACTCCATAACTCTTTATGTTCAACCGCATATTTCGCAGCATTTTGAGCCGCTTCTTTCTTGTTTTTGCCAGATCCTTTTGCAATGATCTTTCCATCAATTCTAAGTTGTGATACAAATATCTTATTATGGTCAGGTCCTTTTTCTGAAATAACTTCATATGCTATTCTTTGTTCATTATTCCGATTTACCATTTCTTGAAGTTTCGTTTTATAATCCTGAAAAGTAAGAGTTTCAACTGATTCTTCAATCATATCATTTAGATGTTCTAAAACAAATTTTTCTGCTGCTTTAATTCCGCCGTCTAGATAGATCGATGCTGTAATAGCTTCAAATGCATCAGCAAGGATAGACGCACGTTTTCTTCCACCAGTTTGGACTTCACCTTTCCCTAAAATAAGGTATTCACCTATTTCTAATTTTACACTTTGATTCTTTAAGGAAGTTTCACAAACAATATTTGCTCTAATCCTTGTCATGTTTCCTTCAGAAAGCTCTGAGTGATTTAGAAATATGGATTTACTTACTATAAAATTAACGATAGAATCTCCAAAAAATTCAAATCTTTCATTACTTTCTATAGAAGATTGAGCTTTATCATTTGCGTAGGAGCTATGTGATAGAGCAGTAATTAAATAGTCTTTATTTTCAAATGTATAATTTATTTTATTTTCAAAGTCTTCGAGTTTTGTTATCTGGATTGGTATATTCTTATACATAAATATTATCAAACTCCTATATAAAAAAATATTAAGGTATGATTAGAAACAGCTAAAAAATAAAATCTGATTCTTAAAGTTGCAATTTTTTAAAATCACTACGTCATTTTCACTTACAATAGACCAATTATTGTACGTTCTTCTTCTTTGTACTTTTAAAAAATTGTAAACTTTAAAAACTGGTTTTATTATTTAGCTGTTCCTAAAAAATAAACTTCTGTTTTATTCTTTAATCATGCCTAATTTAAATTTTCTTTAAAACAATCGTTGCATTATGACCACCGAATCCAAACGAATTCGATAGAGCATATGAAATGCTTGCTTTTCTGCCTATATTAGGGACATAATCTAAATCACATTCAGGATCCGGTGTTCTATAATTAATTGTTGGTGGTAAAAACCCTTCTTTTAAAGCATATGCAGTTATAATAGCTTCTATTGCACCAGCTGCTCCTAGTAAATGACCTGTCATTGATTTTGTTGAACTAACTGCAAGTTGTTTTGCGTGTTCTTTGAATACAGTTCTTATTGCTATTGTCTCATTTTTATCATTTAAATCGGTTGATGTTCCATGAGCATTTATATATCCTACTTCATTTGGACTAATTCCTGCATCTTCAATCGCTAATTTCATGCACATTGCAGCACCTTCTCCGTCAGGTGCAGGTGCCGTGATATGGTATGCATCATTTGTGCTTGCATACCCGACTACTTCTGCAAATATATTTGCCCCTCTTTTAACTGCATTTTCATACTCCTCAAGAATTAGAATTCCTGATCCTTCTCCCATTACAAAGCCGTCTCTATTTAAATCAAATGGTCGACATGCAATACTCGGATCTTCAGTTGTAGTCATAGCTTTCATTGAACAAAATCCTCCGAATGATGATGGTGTAATTGCAGCCTCTGTACCACCTGCGATAATCAGATCTGCATATCCCCATTGAATAGCTCTAAAAGCTTCCCCAAGAGCATTGGTTGATGACGCGCAGGCTGTAACTACACATTGGTTAACACCCTTTGCACTGTACTTTATACTGATATTACCAACAGCTAGGTTGGATATTAACATAGGAACGAACAGCGGGCTAATCCTTGTCGGTCCTTTTGCTATAAGTATGTCGTGTTGAGATTCAAATGTTCCGATACCACCAATACCTACACCAAGCATTACTCCAACTCTATAATTATCATAAAAATTTAAATTTATATTAAAATCATCCATTGCAATCTTTGTAGCCGCCATTGCGAATTGGCTAAATCTATCCATTCTTTTTGCTTCTTTTCTGTCAATATAATCTTCAGGTTTAAAATCTTTAACTTCGGCAGCAACTTTTGTAACCATATTTGTAGTATCTATTCTTTCAACTTTACTAATTCCAGATTTTCCTTCCTTAATAGAATTCCAAAAGTTTTGAGCCCCATAACCCAAAGAAGTTACTGTACCTGCTCCTGTAATAACTACACGCTTTTTCATTGAACTACGCCTCCTCCTTTGCCAAAAACATATTAATAAAAAAAGTCCCACTTAGGGACTTTTTTTAATTTTTAAGAATTATTCTTTATATATTCTACTGCATCTCCAACTGTTATAATTTTTTCTGATTCATTATCTGGAATATCAATATCAAATTCCTCTTCTAGTGCCATTATTAGTTCAACAATATCAAGAGAATCAGCACCTAAGTCATCTATGAAAGAAGAATCTAATGTAATATCATCTTCAACTCCTAATTGTTCAACTATAATCTTTTTAACCTTATCAAATATCATTATTTAGTCACCTCCTCTCACAGAATTAGTATATATTAATTTATTTAAAAAGCATCCTCAAAATCACTTTGAAAGTATATTACATAACCATTCCACCGTCAATATGTATTACTTGACCAGTTATATAATTTGCACAATCTGAAGCTAGAAAACTAACTAAATTTGCCACTTCCTCAGGAGTCCCGAACCTTTTTAGTGGTATGTTATTTAGATAATTCTCTTTAACATTATCTGCTAAAATTTCTGTCAAATTGCTAGCTATAAAACCTGGAGCAATAGCATTACATGTAATATTCCTTGACGCAAACTCTTTTGCTATTGATTTTGTTAGACCAATCATCCCTGCTTTAGAAGCAGCGTAGTTTGCTTGACCAGCATTACCAATAACTCCAACTATTGAAGATATATTAATTATTTTACCAGTCTTTTTCCTCATCATTATTTTTACAGCAGATTTTGTACATAAAAATGCACTTTTTAGGTTAGTGTCAATTACGTTATCCCAGTCTTCCTCATTCATTCTTAACATGAGAGTATCTTTTGTAATTCCAGCATTATTAACTAGAATATCAATTGTCCCATGTGTCTCAATTATTTTGCTAAAAATCGCTTCAACATCTTCCTTTATGCTTACATTACCTTTTGCACAAGTAACAATAAATCCCTTTGACTGAAAATCTAGTAATGTGTTATCAATATCTGATGATGATTTCGAAGCATTTAAAATAACATTCGCTCCTGATTTTGCAAGTTCTAATGCAATCGCCTTTCCTAAACCTCTGCTTGAACCTGTAATTAATGCTGTTTTGCCAATTAATTGTAAGTGCACTTCAATCTACCTCCTCACAGTTTTATTACAGCTGATCCCCATGTAAGACCGCCTCCGAAGCCGACTAATACAATTATATCATCAGATTTGACCCTTTTTGTTCTTATTGCCTCATCCAGTGCTACTGGAATTGTTGCAGATGACATATTAGCATATTTATTAATATTTATGAACATTTTGTCTTGGGATACATTAAGCCTTTTTATTGCACTATCAATAATACGCATATTTGCTTGATGCGGAATTATAAGATCGACATCATCTATTGTAAGCCCTGCCTTATCTAGCACAGTAAATGTTGCACTTGCCATAATTTTAACTGCAAATTTAAATACTTCACTACCATCCATCCAAACAACTCGTTTATTCTCATGGACTCTTCTTTCTTTTTCTTCAGGAGTTATACTACAGCATGGGATAGTAATATTTTTGCCTAAATCACCATCAGATCCTATGTAAGTTGACAATATTCCACGATCCTTAGGTACAGGTCCTAGAACAACAGCACCAGCACCGTCGCCAAAAAGTACGCAAGTATTCCTATCTTCCCAATCAAGTACCTTGGACAAAGCTTCACAACCAATAACAAGTATATAATTATAAGCATTATTTTTTATAAATTGGGAGGCGATGTTTAATGAATATATAAAACCCGAACAAGCTGCATTTACATCAAAAGCTGCAGCATTCTTAGCACCAATCTTGCTTTGGATAATGCAAGCCATCGACGGTGTCAAAAAGTCTGGAGTTTCAGTGGCAACTATTATTAATCCAATATCAAGAGCATTAATCCCAGCATTTTCTATAGCATTATTAGCGGCTTTCACTCCAAGCTCATATGAAGGGATTTCTTTGTCAAGTATTCTCCTTTGTGAAATGCCAGTTCTTTTAAGTATCCATTCATCTGATGTTTCAATCATTTTTTCTAAATCAAAATTTGTAAGTATTTTAGTTGGTAAGCTACTTCCAGTACCAAGTATACCTATATTATTTAACGTGTTAGACAATATTTTCGACCTCCACATTTTCGAATTGTTGTTTGAAATCATCTATAATTGTACAATTAGCAAAATCACATGCTTTAATAATTGCATTTTTTATTGCTTTTGCATTTGAACTGCCATGACTTTTTAAAACCTTACCATTTACTCCAAGTAATGGTACTCCGCCATATTCTGTGTAGTCAAATTTTCTTTTAAAATTATTTAGTTGACTTTTTATAGCCAAAGCCGCGATCTTACCGATAAAGTTTGAAGTGAAAATATTTTTTATCTCACTAAAAATAAGACTGGCTACTCCTTCTAAAAATTTCAAAGAAACATTACCAATAAAGCCATCACAGACTAATACATCAACAAGACCTTCTGATATGACTCGACCTTCAATGTTTCCTATAAAATTTAGTTTCGATTCTGAAAGAGTATTAAAAGCTTGTTTAATCAATTCATTCCCTTTTCCATCCTCAGAGCCAACGTTTATTAGTCCAACACTAGGATTCTCGATATTGAATACTTCTTTCATATAGTAAGAACCCATAATACCGAACTGCAAATAATTTATTGGTTTACAAGCAGTATTTGCGCCTGAATCAATCAAAAGTGTAACCCCGTCTGCAGTTGGAATAACTGTCGCAAGTGCTGGGCGGTCAACTCCTTCTATTCTCCCAAGAATAAACAAAGACCCTGCCATAAGTGCGCCTGTATTTCCAGCAGAAATGAATACATCACCCTTTTCCATCTTAAGAAGACTAAGCCCAACAACCATAGATGAGTCTTTTTTATTTTTTATTGCTTTTGTAGGCGTGTCAGTGCTTTCAATTATTTCTGTAGTATGTACTATCTCTAACCTATCCTTCGTATAACTTTTATCAATTAATAATTTGTTAATTGCAGTACTTTCGCCAACTAGTATTATTTTAAATCCATCTAATTCTTTTAAGGCATCTATACAGCCTTGAACTGTTGCTTGGGGAGCGTTATCCCCACCCATTGCATCAACTATTATTTTAATCAATTAAATCCACTCCAAAATATAAAATTATATAAATATTACCAATACATCAATACATTCCAAAAACAACATAGCAACAAATCTATCATTAAGTAATCATTTTTTCAAGTGAAACTAAAATAAATTTTCCTCTAAAAATGTTTGTCTGTTTTGATGAAATTTCAATCCATACAATATATCTATTATTATTTCTTATTTCTTTTACGTCGGCTTTTGCGATAAGCCTGCTCCCAGAATAACAAGGGATACTGTACTTGATGTTTGCTACGCCAACTAAAGCGACATGAGTATCAATCACTGCAATAGCAAGCGATTCAGCTAAAGAATAGATAAACCTTCCCTGAATTATTTTCGTTTTTTCAAAGGCCATGCTGTCATCAGTTTCCAACATTGATATTGCATGATGACCCAATTCTATATCAATTAGTTCACCTACTAATTCCTTACTTTCTAACGACTTAACCTTTTCAAAATTGCGTTTTGCAACGGTTCTAACTCTTTCTCTCAATTCAGGTATTCCAAGCTCTAATCTATCAAGTCTAACTGTTGGTATACTAACTCCCAAAGTATCAGCCAACTCTTCATCAGTAATAAACGGATCCTGTAAAATTGTTTCATTTAAAACTAATTGTCTCTTTTTTTTCATACTAGCCGGACGACTCATTACTATACCCTCTTTATATCTAATACAGTCTAAGGTTCCTATTTTTAGTACCAGCTACTAAATTCTGTTGCTAATTATAATATATATGTTTTTAGTATGCAAGTATATTATTAAATCGAAATATTACTAGTAATATTTACCAAAAAAACGCAAACACGTCCTGATAATTTTAGCGTGAAATAATGTATAAGTATTCTTGAGAAATTTACTTATATCATGCTATAATATTAATATTATTAATCTAAAATTCATGGAAGGCTTATAGTAGTTGTATGAGGAGGAATATAAAATGTTTATTAGTGATCAATCGCAGTTTAAAAAACAGCGGAACAAAGCAATGTGCGAAGATGGTGGAGAAAGGTTTGAATCTATGTTAGAAAATACTCATCAATTAATTAATACTCCTGAAATTAAAGAGAAACTGGAGGATGCGATGGCAAGAGGTAGAACAAAAATACTCTTATCATTAATGGAGGATTACCCTGAGATAGTTAAATCTACTGAATTTTCAGATGCATTTTTGGAAGCTATAGCATTTAATCGTACTAAAATATATAAATTAGTAACAGAACTCTATCCAGAAATAATTGAGTCTGATACTGTTATTGATGGGCTAGGCGGTGCAATTTTAGGAGATAATACAGAGATATACAAATTAGCATTTTGTGCAAATCCTAGATTACTAGCTAACCCTGAAATATTTGATAAACTTAAACATAGCGGGCAACCAATTTTTATTAAAATAAATAAGGTGATTCAGGATAGCCAGATTACAAATGAAAAAATAAGATCTCTTAGAGAAATAATATTAGATGATATTGGAAGTGATTTGAAACAATTTTTGAAAAAGAAAATACTGGAGGTGGAACAAAACAAGGAAATACATGACGAATTGACCGAAGGAATAGATCAATTTGAACATATCCTTAATCTAATGATAAAAAAGATCAAATCTATGATTAGAAATGAGACCAATATATCTAAAATAATTAATCTAGTAAATATTCTTGATAATTACTACTATATAATAAGTAAACTAGATAACCCAGATGCAGTTAAAGATAATGAAGAAATCCAAGTTTGCAGCGGGCTAAGTAGAGCTCCAATTTATGAATATTTTGAAGGAACACCAATAAATATCTTAACAGGTTTCTGTTTAGGAAATGAAGTAAATGATGATACGCTAACAGCATTAAGGATAGAACTAGGCCGATCGCTTCAAGAATTATTTGAAGCTATTCATCCGGCATATTCATACACCGAAGATTCCGAATCAGATGTAGAAGATTCTCTAATAAATACAGATTCTATAGATTCTAAAACAGATGTAGATGTCGTAAATTCTTTAATATATGCAAATACTATAAATTCTCTATCAAATGCAGATTTCTTAACAGATCCAGATACCATGAATACTCTAATAAGTGCAGATACCGCAATTTCCCTAACAAAAATAGTCTCCGTAGTTCCTCGTAAACCTGAAGAGTTAGGTGAAGCATCAGCAATTCGAATATTTAGACATTATGAAGCGCTTAGTACACCCAAATTTTCCACAGCTGTCGGCACGCCTGCACTTTTTGCAGCGCCTAATACGCCTGCACTTCTCACAGCACCTAGTACACCTGCACTTCTTACAGCACCTAGTACACCGGTACTTCTCACAGCGCCTAACACACCTACACTTCTTACAGCACCTAATACACCCATATCTACCTAGGTGCCTGATAAACCTAATCACTAAATCACTATTACTTACTTGACGTTGAATAATAAAAGTATTAGCATATATACGTTCGAAGAACTTAATCGTGATTTAGAGAGGAAGTAATTGAATTAATGAATTATTTGAAAAGTTTTATTCTTTTTGTAGTTAATATTTGGAAAAGTAGGCAACTAATATTAGAACTTACTAAAAAAGAATTTCAAATACGTTATCTCGGTTCTTATCTTGGAATACTTTGGGCATTTATTCAGCCTACAATAACAATATTTATATTTTGGTTTATTTTTCAAATAGGATTTAGAACAGTACCAATCGACAATTTCCCTTTCATTTTATGGCTTATAACTGGGCTTGTTCCCTGGATGTTTTTTTCAGAAAGCATTTCAAGTTCTACTTTTGCAATTATCAGTAATGCATACTTAGTAAAAAAAGTTGTATTCAGAGTTAGTATTTTACCTCTTATTAAGATACTGTCAGCACTTGTGATACATTTGTTCTTTTTGATCATGGTATTTATTATGTTTATACTGTATAGATTTACTCCAAGCCTATACTATTTACAAATATTTTATTATCTATTTGCAACACTTATACTTGTATTAGGGATTTCTTGGATAACCTCGTCGCTTCAAGTCTTTTTAATGGATATAGGACATTTGGTAAATACTTTTATTCAATTTGGCTTTTGGCTAACACCAGTGTTTTGGTCAATAAAAATATTACCTCAAAAATATTTGTATTTAATCAAATTGAATCCAGTTTTCTACATTATAGAAGGCTATAGAAATAGCCTTATTTATCATATAGGATTTTTGGGTTCATCCTCTATGGACGATATATTTTTGGTGTATTACAGGGGCGTTTTTCGTAATAGGCGCTATACTGTTTAAAAAATTAAGACCTCATTTTGTAGATGTACTATAATTTATATTTGCTTCCTTAGACATTCATTTATTGCTTTTTGACTAAGATTTCTAGTAAAATTCTTTGGCTTAAATTTTAAAATTTCTGAAATGTCATCAAATTTTAATTTATCAGAATTTGATTCTGAAGAGTAAATATCAATAACAACTCTTTTATTAATCTTCTCATTATATTTCGATTTACACAGTCTAAATTTTTTATATAATCCGTCTTTATCATAATATCTACTTATTTCATAAATAAATGGTTTATCATCAGCAAATAGTTTATCATTAGCGTTGGGGCTAGCAGGATAAATTATATATTGTGCATTTTTGATATAAGTGACATCTGATCTTTGATCATTTTTAATATACTCATATGATTTATTTTGTTGACTTAATACTTTATCTTTATCAATATCAAAGATTTTTTTAAAATGAATCGAATCATTAACTTTTTTAACAATCAATTTTGATTTATGATGTTCTACCATCTTAGGATTATTAAATCCACAAAAAATATGATATTGGTATATAAATGGTACAGCCGTAACAGATATAACTGGAAAATAAATCAAATTCCATGCGGTCTCAATCAAAAAAGTAAGATGGCTTTTAATATTTATTAATGAATGTTTGTTTGAAAGCTTAAATATTTTATCCTTATCATCCTGGTAATTATGTTGAAAGCTTTCCGACAAAGCAGTCCACGGAGAAATAAAAAAATATAAAACTGAAACAAATAATTGCAAGATGGTATATCTTAAATACCAAAAACACTTTTCGATAAACGAAGAATTTTTAATATTTTTATATATTAAAAAGACATAATTTTTATTTAGCATATTATTTTCATCATTGACATTTTTACTATTTTCATCATTAATATCTTTACTTTCACAAATAATTTCTTGCATAATCATGCAACTCCTTCATTATTCCTAATTATTTACAATAAATAGTATTGAACATACGATAAATATACAAGTCGATATATTTAAATTAATGGTTTATAATCCATTTTTGAATTTTGCTTCTAATATCAGATTATTTTATTGTTTAATTTTTGAAATATATACTTTTAATTGAGTCTGTCTTATTATTTAACCGTTCTTTATTTTTTTATTAAATTTACCTCTTACTTGACGCTTAATAATAAAAATATTAGTATATATACAGTATATAATAGAAAGTATGAGATAGGTAAAGGATATTGACGAAAAATGAATCAGGATATAGCTATTAATGTTTTGTACTTATCAAAGTCATATAAATTGTACGATAAGCCAA
>CAVYEU010000038.1:0-4818 GCA_963767415.1 uncultured Eubacteriales bacterium | reverse complement strand
AAAAATATTCAAATTAATAAAAGTTTTTTTGATTTAGGTGGAGATTCGCTCCAAGTAATTAATCTTATTTCGAAGATTTATGATGTATTTGGCATAGAAGTTAATTATCCAGATGTATATAGATTTTCAACTATTGAACTGCTAAGCAAAATCATATCTGAAAAATTAGTAAATAGCTATGCGAAAGGTATTGATGTAGGATTAACATAAACATATTGTTAAATAAAAGAAAGAAAAAAATATATTTGCATTTCCCCCTATTGCAGGTTTTGGTTTAGTTTATAATGATATAGCAAAAAATATGCCAGAATTTTCTTTTTATGCATTTAACTATATAGAAGATGAAGATAAGATTGATAAATACTTAAATATAATAAAGAGTATCCAAAAGAAAGGCACTTATATTTTACTAGGATTTTCAGCTGGGGCAAGCCTTGTTCTTGAAATATCTAAAAAAATGAAAAATGAAAATGTATTAATCATTCTAATGGATGGATTCTTTGGAGAAATAAACAAGGATGAAGTAGATAAAAAAGTAAATGAGTACATTATTGATACTTTGAAATTAGAAAACAACAATAAATTTTTAAATCAAGTTTTAAAAAGTAAAATAGAAAGTTATATCTCTTATTTAGAAAATAGAAACTGCATTAAAGTAAGTAAAGATATACACATAATGCAATCAGAAGAAATGTCTAACAGAGAAGTTGATCTATTAAAAGAATTAACAACTGGAAATGTTATTGCATATAAAGCATACGGGAATCATCTCGATTTGATAAGTCCAAAATATATTGAAAAAAATGTAACTATATTAAAGGAAATATTGAAGAAATTCTTGTGATTGGGAGGTAATAAATGTGAGTTATGTTTCATTGATTTCTACAATACTAGTATTATTTATTGGAATTATCTTTCATTTCCGTACAAAAGAGAAAAAACAAAGTTATTACATTTTTTTAATGACAATAATAAGTGAATTTATATGGAATTTGGGAACTACGATAGGAAATAGTAATTATGCATCACTTTATAGCAACTTACAGTACATGAGTGTTTTTTTTGTTGTTTTAGGAATATCAATATTGCCCATTATGATTTTATTAACTGGTAGAATTTTTAAAGATATTGTTGTTAAGTTTAGTATATTAGATTATATGAGATTTGCACTTTCAGGATTAACTATATTGTTATTTATATCTAATGACTTTCATCACTTAATATTTAAATATGTTTATTCATTTAACAACTACGAATGGGGAATATATTTTGTTATATATATATTATTTTCATATTTTTTCTCTGTTCTTCCAGGAATATGGTATATGATATATTACTCTATCAGAAACTCAGACAATTCTTCTGGTCAGGCAGTTCTTCTTACTATTGGTACTATGGTTTATGTAATGGCAAATATTTTATGCATTTTGGCTAAATTTTTTAATGCGCAACTGCCACAGCCTTTTTATACCTTTGAAGCTATGCCTATTTCATTTGCAATAACACTTGTATTTTACGTTTGGGCAATCTTAAAATACGGATTTATGGATTCAGCTCCTATAGCCACTGACACAATTACTAATCAAATGACAGACGGTTTTCTTGTAATAAATGAAGAATATAAAATCTCTAAATTTAATGCTCCTTTTAAAAATAAATTTGGTACTATTATAGACTTTGATATCAAATCCTCTATAAAAGATATTTTAATAAGATATGAATTTCTAAATGAAATTAATAAAAATTTTGATAAAATCATAAATCACACTATTAAATATAGTAAAACGGTTACGTTAGAAAAAGTGCATATAAATACAGGTGATTTTGATAGAATTTTTGATATAGATTTTGTTCCACTTAATAATGGAAAGAAAAAAAGAGCTAATTTAAATAATCAAAAAATAAATATAGGTACAATATTGCTTTTTAAAGATATAACTGAACAAACACTAAATCACGAAAAATTAAAACAACAAGAAAAACTGTCAATATTAGGCAAGTTAATAGGAGGTATTGCACATTCTTTTAAATCACCAATATTATCTATGTTTAATTATACAGAAGATATACAAATTGCAGTATCAGCTATAAACGAGATAAGTAACGAAAATTTATCACCTGATATTAAGGAACAACTAAATAAAATTAATGAATCTGCAGATATAACAATTAAGTATATTAAGAATATGGAAGATACAATAACTGCAATAATGTCACATATTGAAAGTGAAGATATAATACTTAGAAGTGAAAGCTTTACAGTATTTGAATTTATAGATTCAATTAATAGTTACGGATATATGTGTGATTTTAAAATTGATGCTAGAGAAAACTACATAGTAGATGGAGGTAATAAGCCTATTTTAGTGTTAGTGTTTGATACACTTATTAATAACTCTATATTTGCTTATAATGAGCTTAAAAAAGAAGCAATTATATACATAAACATTGCAAAAAAGAATAATAATATAGAATTTATTTTGAGAGACGAAGCAGGAGGTATTCCTAAAAATGTTGCTGAAAGAATTTTTGAAGAAGTAAATACAACAAAAGGTACACAAGGTACCGGCTTAGGTTTGATTCTCTCAAAAGCATTATTGACAGCCTGTTTTAGAGGAAGTGACTTAACATTTAATACTCGTGAAAATGATGGAACAACATGGACTATTTCTATTCCAATTTCAGACAATATTGATACAAACATTTAAAAATTTTATACGATTTGATTAGTTTCGTTAATTACGGAAGAACCAAAAGAGTTCGATAAAATATTTTTATCACATCATTGTTTGCAACCATTAAAGTTTATTACAAAAAAGGAGGGGATAGTGCTATGGAAAATAATTTTAAAATTTTAGTTTTAGATGATGATCCAGGTGTTTTAAACCTGTTAAAGAAAAAGCTCGCCAAAACAGCCTATGAATATGAGTATGAGCAAAATCCTCTTGTAGCAATAGAAAAAATTAGAAATGACCATTTCGATATGCTAATATTAGATTTTAATATGAACCCAATCAACGGAGACGAAGTAATAAAAAGAGTTAATGCAATAGATAGAACTATATATAAAATATTGTTGACAGGAGAAACAGGTAAAACCCTTGTCAATCCTTCGCAATTCATACAAGAACAGGATATACAGTCATATTGCGTAAAGAGTACAGACTTATTGCAGCTAGTTTTGTTAGTAGAACTTGGTATTAAAAAAATAATAAGTGATCGAATAGTCAGAATGTATAATGAAGGAATAAATGAGCTATTAAAATTAGTACCTAAGTTGTACATAAATGGTTCTGTAGATATAGAAAACAAAAAATCTGAAGACAATCACAAAGATATTATTGATAATATTTTAAAACAATTAATGTGCTTATTTGTAAATGCAAGTGATTCATTTATTATTCTTAAAGTTAATATTAATGGTGAACAAAAAACTACGTATAGAGGTATAGGAAAATACCAATCAGAAATTGATGATTTTGTAAAGATGCTTGATCCTGAATTTATGGAGTCTTGGCTATTTGTTCAAGCAAATAACACTATAGAAAAAGTTAAAAATGGTATGATGTTTCCCCTTAATGATGAATCAGGAAGAAATATTGGAGTATTATTTTTAGAAAATATTGTCAAAGAAAATGAAGCATATTTTGATATTGTTAATATGTTTGCTTATCAAGTAGCTTCTGCTTTAGTAGTTAACATTAAAAATGAAGAATTAGTTATTGCAAATGAGAAATTAAATGAACATTTTTTGGATACTGTTGAAGCACTTAGAATTGCAGTCGACGAGAAGGATAGAGGCACGCTGGGACATTCATCAAGGGTAGCCTTTTTTGCAAAAAAACTTGGGCAAGAATGTAATTGTACGGATGAAGAAATCAAATTATTAACCTTCGGGGGACTGTTTCATGATATAGGTAAGCTTGGTATTCCAGATAACGTGCTTCTCAAACCAGATAGGCTAACTGATGAAGAAGTAGTCATAATGAAGAAACATACAGATAAGGGCGAACGCCTTATAACATCTATTAAACAGTTGGAAAATACTGTGGATATTGTTAAATACCACCACGAAGCTGTTAATGGATCAGGTTATTATAAGCTAAAAGGTAATGATATACCTTTTTTAGCCAGAATAGTAGCTATAGTAGATGCTTATGATGCTATGACGTCTGATAGACCATACCGGAATGGTATGAGTGTACAAGCAGCAATAGTTGAAATGAGAAAGAATGAAGGTAAGCAATTTGATGAAGAAATAGCAGAAAAATTTATTAATTTATTGGAGAAGCACTACGGTGAATGGAAAGAATATTTAGATAAAACAAGAGAGTATGCTTTTACAGATAAAGATTTACCTAAGCTGGCAGTTTAAATTTAAGCTATATTAAATCAAGATGATAATTATAAACGTTAATTCAGCACCTTATTTTCTTATATTTTTTAATAAAATCACTAAAGTTCTAGTAAACATAAAATAAAAAATATTTGGAGGTGTTTTTATGATCATACAAACTGCAGAAAATTTAGATTTACTTGTAAAATTAGAAGAACAATTACAAAATCAAGAAATAATTTGTCCAAAATGCGGAAATAAAATGACAAGAATGGTAATTAAATCAGTAGAAGCTAGGGATGACCTTATAGTCGACCTATATTGTGGAGAATGTGAACAAATTCTGTCACGGAATTGTCCCATAGATTGTGATCATTGTCCGTTGCCAACTGAGAAACTCTTAGATAAATTAAGAAAAAAAGGGATCTGGATGTCTTCTACGTTTAAGTATGAACCTGAAGATCCGGAAGACAAAATTTGGT
>CAVYEU010000037.1:0-3838 GCA_963767415.1 uncultured Eubacteriales bacterium | reverse complement strand
AATCATAAAAATATGAAGGCTTAAGTTGACTTATCGTAATATCTATGAACCTTCTTCGTTCTGATGGACCTTCTTTTATTATCATTAGATCTTCAGGAGAAAACATTACAACATTTAGAATCCCCATAAGATTTCCAATTTTCTTAATTTTAATTTCATTAACCTCAATTTTTCTTAAAGAGTTCTTCTCATAATCAATATTTATACTGGTTTCTCCTTGATTTTTGATAAGATCTAAATGTATTGTATATCTATTATTTCCAAATTTTATAAGCTCAACATCTTTACTTGTCCTATGCGACCTCCCTGTTGCACATAAAAAAATAGATTCAATAATATTAGTTTTGCCTTGTGCGTTTTCTCCATAAATAATGTTCATATTTTTAGAAAATTCTAGACTTATATCTTCATAGTTTCTATAATTTTTTAACTTAATACGTTGTATTAACAAAAGATTCCTCCAAATCAATCGGAAATTTCAAATATTTTTCCATTAAATTCAACAGTATCACCAAACCTAATCTTTTTTCCTCTTTGATATTCTATTACATTATTAACTTTTACTAAACCCTGTTTTATTATAATCTTTGCTTCTCCTCCTCCAGATACCATATTTACCAATTTCAATAGCTGATCCAACTTTATAAATCCAGTTTTAATTTTTACAGTTTCCATTTGTTACTCCTTTATTCTTACAGGTAAAATCATATATGTAAAATTATCTTTTTCTACTGGTTTTATGATACATGGACCAACTTCAGATGTAAAGTTTAAGAAAATTTCTTCATCATCTATTACTTTTAAAATATCAATAAAGTATTTAGGATTAAAACCGATTTCAATATTGCTTCCATATACCTCTATAAAAATTTCTTCTCTTACATTTCCAATATTTGAGTTTGAACGCATCAATAATAGATCATTTTTTATATTTACTATCACAGGTTGTTTTTTCTCTTCAATAGATAAAAGAGACGCTCTTTCGATGCTATATAGAAGTTCCTTGGTTTTAATTTTTATTCTCGTCATATATTCACTAGGAATCAAACTGTTATATTTAAAAAACGTTCCTTCAATTAGTTTAGAAATAAGCTTACAGTTATTCATCTCGAATAATACTTGATTATTAGAACATTGGATGTTGACTTCAGAATCATCGTTTATTAGTATTTTTGATAGCTCATTTAATGTTTTCTGGGGTATTATTGCTGAAAACTCTTCAAAGTCATTAATTGACTCATTCTTTCTAAGTGCCATTATAGACGTATCCAAAGCTACTAAGCTTAGGCAATTATTTATTGATTCGATCAATATACCTGAAAAAAGTGTTTTATTTTCTTCAACACTTGCAGCAAAAATTGTTTGTTTTATCATATCTCTTAACATTTTTTCGTTTATTTTTATTGCACTTTTTTTCTCTATACTAGGAATAACAGGGAATCCCTCAGCATTAAGTCCTTTTATCTTAAAATAAGAGTTTTCACACTCAACAATGATATTATCTTGTTCTTTAATTTCAATAGAAACATCAGCAACCGGCATTTTTCTTATTATATCTCCAATTGTTTTTGAGCTTATAACGATGGCTCCCTCGTTTCTAATATCAGCATCTACAAAACATTCTATACCAATCTCCTGATTATTCCCAGTCAGTTTTAGCTTATCAGTCGCTTCAAATAATATTCCTTCTAGTAATGGCTGAGTAGTCTTGGTAGATACTGCTTTTTGTACTATGTTTATCGCTTCTAGTAGTTCTAATTTTCCGCATATTATTCTCATTTATTAGTGAAATCTCCTTTACTATAATAATATATATAAATCTAGTAATAATAGTAGTAAGGGCTGTGAATTTGTTGATAATGAGGTTAAGCCCTTATGTAAAATATATTACAGCTGTTACTAAAATGTAGATAACATGTTTTAAATATTAACATATTTTTTGATAAAAATGAAATTTAAAGTTATTCACAGAAAAACTATCCTTTATCCACAAAATCTGTTGATAATTTAAAGAAAATAAATAATCTTATGTGTAAATCTTTTGGTAAAATTTTGGTTACTGTTTAGAGGTTATACTAATGGCATCTTTCTAGGGCTAAATCATAACGGTTGTTGAAGTTTTCTAATAGCTAATTCTTATTTACCTATTATATCATTCTTTATCTCATCTATAGTTAGAATGATCTCTGAGTGGGCAGCTATTTCTTCTGATATTTTAGAGAATGCGTGTAGTACTGTTGTATGATCTCTACCACCAAACTCTTCTCCGATTTTAGGTAAAGACATATCGGTTAATTCTCTGCATAAGAACATTGCTATTTGCCTTGGATAAGCTATATCTCTAGATCTTTTCTTTGACTTAAATACATCGACTTTCAAATCGAAATGTCTTGCTACAGTACTTTGGATTAATGAACAGTTTATAGTCTTAGTCTTGTTACCATTTAGTAAATCTCTTAATGCTTCGTTTGCTACTTCTATAGATATATCTTTTTCTGTTAAAGATGAATAGGCTATTACTCTATTTAGAGCGCCTTCTAGTTCTCTAATGTTTGATTGAATTTTTATAGCGATGTCTGCTATTACTTCGTCTGGTATATTTAAATTTTCAAGCTGAGCCTTTTTCCTTAATATAGCTATTCTGGTTTCATAATCAGGGGGTTGCATGTCCCCAATTAAGCCCCATTCGAATCTAGATCTTAATCTTTCTTCTAAAGTTGTAATATCTTTTGGAGGTTTATCACTTGATAATATGATTTGCTTATTTGCTTCATATAATGCATTAAATGTATGGAAGAAT
This sequence comes from uncultured Eubacteriales bacterium, assembly GCA_963767415.1. GTDB lineage: Bacteria > Bacillota > Clostridia > Acetivibrionales > CAVYEU01 > CAVYEU01. The sequence continues at coordinate 1,038 of CAVYEU010000037.1, read as the reverse complement.
TCTTCTTGAGTTCTTTCTTTACCAGCAATGAATTGAATATCATCGATTAGAAGAACATCGATGTTTCTATATTTACATCTGAATTCTTCATTTCTATCATCTTTGATTGCATTAATCAGTTCATTTGTAAATTTTTCTGATGAAACATATAGTACCTTTGAAGTAGGGTTTTGTAATAATACGTAATGTCCTATTGCATGCATCAAGTGTGTTTTGCCTAAACCAACACCTCCATAAAGGAACAATGGATTGTATGCTTTAGCAGGTGATTCTGCTACAGCGAGAGATGCTGCGTGTGCAAATCTATTACTGTTCCCTATAACGAATGTGCTAAACGTGTATTTTGGATTTAATATTGATACAGATGAATCTTCATTTATATTTGTTTCAGTAGCTTGCTTAGTTGGTTCTAGTTGGGACAGCGTTTTAAAATTTACATTGTATTCCTTTAGTGTTATTGCTCTTATAGCATTTTTTATTAGACTTGTATATCTTGAGTCTAATATCCCCTTTGTAAAGTCATCCACTACACTAAATGTGATACTGTTTTGACTGATTGAAATAGGTTCAATTGTTTTTATCCAAGTATTAAAACTGATTTCAGTTAGTTCTTCTTTTAACAGGTTTAACGTCTTATGCCATATGTCTATAAGCTGGGCACTCATTCTACTTCCTCCACTTTTTCATACAAAGATATAGTATTTCACGAACTTATTCACAGGTTATTAACAAGTATTAAATAATATACCAGACTTTTATTTAAGATTCAACAAAAAAATACTATATCTAAAAAAAATAGTTTCTTGACTTAAATATTTTGCTAATGTATAATTTGTGCGTTATACATATAGTATTTATACTTAAGAGATTATTAAATAAAATTAAAAATTGATTTATATTGTTGGAAGTGGAGGTGTTTATAGTGTTAAGGACTTATCAACCCAAAAAAAGACAGAGAAAGAAAGAGCATGGCTTTAGAAAAAGAATGGCAACTGCTAATGGAAGAAAAATACTAAGAAGTCGCAGATTAAAGGGTAG
>CAVYEU010000036.1:0-43338 GCA_963767415.1 uncultured Eubacteriales bacterium | reverse complement strand
ACTTGTTATTGTACCTACTTGGTTCAGTTACATATGTCTAGCTAGCCTCAATTTGGGAAGTCTCGTCTTTAATTTTAACTTTATAAATCGAGAGGTTATTGTTTACCTTTATTCTTGTTACCAAAGAAGCAATAACACCCTCAAAAGTAATATTATCGCCACAATTAAGTTCGTTTATTTTTTTTATTTGTGTTCTGTCCTCATAACACCTAGGATAGAATGATATTAAATCATTTACCGTAAATATATTAAGTTTGTTGAAAAGATCAGCTCTTTGGGTTCCGATGCCCTTAATATTTTGTATAGTTTGAGATAATTTACTATCGTTATTGCTAATCATGCAATGCTCCTCTATACATTAATATATTATTTCTTGTATAATAATATATTATCTATTACTTGTATAGACTCTATTATTTGTATAGACTTTATCAATACATGATGATATACTCTTCTTGGAAATAAATTCCTAGCTTTAGATCTATATACTTAACGAGGTACAACAAGCATTTTGAAATCATTTTGAGAGGAGTACAAAATATTATGGAATGTCCAAAATGTTATCATCTAATAAATGATGAGCAAAAATCTTGTGTTGCTTGTGGTACGAATTTGAAAAGAGAATTTGGGGAAATAAGATTTAAGTGTCCAAGTTGTAATAGTAAAGCCAAAGTAGACGAAAAGTTTTGTCGGCACTGTGGATTTACATTTGTCGAAAGATATAATGATGATAAAACCTTAATCAACAATCCTGAAGTCAAAACTCAAAAATTTAGCTTCTTTCAGAGCTTTATGGAAAATAAGGCTTATACGGTAGCTATCGTAACAGTAATCTTTGTAGCTGCTCTAGGACTTACATATTATTTGGTCTTCGGTAAAATTACAAATTTTAGAAATTTTAATAGTGCGAACAATATAAAATATAAGATGTCAGATCAATCAAATTCTGTATCAAATGGATACAAAAGTCTTAGTGTTATTGAAATCCAAAAGTTAGTCGAATCTTCCAAGAATGGCAAATACGGCATTTATATTTATAACCTATCTAATGACAAAGAATATTCAATCGGGGATACAAATGTTCAAAAATCGACAGCTGGTCTTATATATTTACCAATCATGATTACAGTATTAAAAGATGTCATCGATGGGAAGTATGAATTAGGTGACGATATAACTGTTAGCTCTTTGACTAGTAAGTATGGAAAATTTAAAATCAGTGATTTAGGTCAAAAGTTTACCATCTTTGACCTATTAGAGTATATGATTGTTTATTCAGATAATACAGCAGGAAACCTTTTAATTGATACCGTAGGAGGGTTTGAAAATATAAATAAGACGATGGGATTTTATGGATGTTCAAATATTAAGATAAAAAGAAAACTTATGGATTTTAAGGCTCAAGGTAAAGGTATAGAGAATGTTGCTTCGGCCCATGATATGGGTAAGTTATTCACTATGTTGTCTAATAAAAAGATATTGTCAGATGAAAAATGCGATATTGCTATGAATTTAATGAAGAGAGTTACACTAGAAGGGTTTTCGAAATATTTGAAAGATGAAATTATTAATCATGATGTATCTATATATCAACAAATTGGCAATATTTCAAATAACTATAATGATGTTGGTTTAATTAGTACTAAGTCTGGTAATAAATATATTGTTTCAATAATGGCTAGTAAAGCCGAGAAAGAAGTTGCGACAGATATAATTGGTAAAGTCGCAAAGATTGTTATTGATTTTAAGGATTAAGCTTTATGGGCTCATAAAATTAAACAAGAATTAATAATTCTTAGCAGGTTTTCTCCTGCTAGTTTTTTTATTAAGCTATCACTATAGTTCAGTTTAGAAAGCTCATTGAATATACAATCTAAGTCTTGTACTCCATTAATGCTTTTGGGTAAATAAGCGATTCCATCAAAATCACTACCAAGACCAATATTATCTGGACTGGTTCGACTAATAATATACTCAATATGTGATATTATGTCTGATAAATCTGCCTGACCGGAAGTATTTAAGAAGTATGGACATAGATTAATTCCAACAACACCATTATTTTGTTTTAAAGCATTTAATTGATCATCCGTCAGATTTCGACTATGGGAGCAGAGCATTCTTGCGTTTGAATGAGAAGCTATGATTGGCTTTGAAGTTAGCTCTAATACATCCCAAAATGACTTTTCTGAAATATGAGATACATCGATAATCATTCCAATATCATTCATTTCTTTAATTACAGTTTTACCAAATGGCTTAAGACCAATATGTTTATCATCAGATGTAATACTGAAAGCCAGTTCATTATCATTGTTCCAAGTCAAACAAATGCTTCGAACACCTAAGTCATAAAAGTATTTTAGCATAAAAATATCACCATTTAATGCTTCTCCACCTTCAATTGTAAGAACAGCACCAATTTTAAAGTTATTAATGGTGTTATGAATATCTATCATATTTTTACAATGAATAATGTACTCTTTATTGTTTTTGATTTGTTCTGCAAAGTAATTAACAGCCTGAATAGCTCTGTTTTTAGCATTTTTAAAATATTTGTGATCAATAAATACTGCGAAAAATTGGATGTGAGGGTGTCTGCTTTTTAATATTCTTTCAAGATCGAGGTGATAAGAATTTTTATATAGATCACTTTCTGTATCCATAATCTTCATAATCGTATCGCAATGAGCAGCAATTATTAACATACACAGTATTTTCTCCTCTAAATATATTATACTCTTAAGATCAAAATATGTGAATATTATTTACTGTTTAAATAATTAAACTCAGGGAGGAAGTTAGGTAGTGTAATAAATTAACTTGTACTAAAATTAACATATTTTACGAAGCTATTTTTAATATAAGTGTTCCTATCAGTAAAACCTTCATCTCCGCAGTAGACGGGATAAGATTGCTACATAATCCCATTGTTCTCCATGTTTTTCTTCATTTTCCGTACAATTTTTCTCTTTTTTGCTTACAAAACTCCACTTTTCATCAAACTGTATTTCTTTTGACTCAGGGGGAAAATGAAACCTTTTCGTTATGAAATGCTGCAGTTACTGTTCCACTTATTTTTATGTATCGAGTTACTGTTGAATTGCTCACTTTAACTAACCGACCCGTAGATCGAGTCCCACAACCTTCTCTTAGGTGATCAAGAATTTGAACTACTTTATCCTCTTTTAATCTTGATTGTGACAATACTGTTCCTTTACGTTCAGAAAAATGAGCTTTACATTCCTCACAATATATCATTCTTATTTTTTTCCCTTTTCCACTCCATCCTCTAAATGATAAATTTCCTGCCCCTCTTTTCCCTTTATGACTACATTCGTTATTTTGGCAACAAAAATCTTCTATTGGTCTTTTCATTTGTTCTCATCTCCGTTTATTTTCTGTGACTCTTAGTTTATCGGAGATTTCTTTGATTTCTTGAGTTAATTTATCACACCACCTCATTTTCAGAATTAGAATAACCTTTTTAGTTATTAACAATCCGCACAAAGAGATTAGCATCAGAAGGAACATACTTTATTACTCCTCAATTCAAATAAACCTTTATATCAACCAAACAGGAACAGTCCAATTTTTACCATCGATTGGGCGCAGGTTATTGGCAAGGCATATAACATTACCCGTTCCAATATCCATTTTGAGATGCTTTGAAAGTTCGTCAAAATTGGTTTCGTCTGTTACCGGATTCAGTACACTAAAATTTTTTGTTGCTCCTACAGGGTTTGAGCTTTTTTTAATCTCTATGGGATATAGCGTACCATCCTGCCATATGATTAGGTCAATCTCCTTTGTGTTACTGTCTCTATAATAGTATAACGGAGGTCTTTTTCCAACATTGGCAAAGCTCTTATAGATTTCAGAAACAACATATGTCTCAAAAAACTCACCGGCCATGGCACCTGATTCTAAAACGTCTGAACTGCTCCATTTTGTTAAATATGCCGCTAGTCCTGTATCCAGAAAGTACATTCTGGATGATTTTACAACACGTTTTAATGCATTATTGTGATAAGGCTCAATCAGGATTATAATTCCTGATGAAACTAAAATGGACAGCCATTGCTTTGCTGTAGGCGCTGATATTTCAGCCTCTTTTGCAAAGGTGTCATAGTTTACCATCGAACCTGTACGTGCGGCGGCAATACACAAAAATTTATAAAAAGTTAATTCATCCGCAACCTGTGTTAATTCTTTGATATCTCTGCTTAAATACGTCTGAACATAGGATGAATAGTATTCCTCTTGATTCATATTCGGCTGCTCATAAATCCTGGGCATACCTCCTTTGAATATTCGCTCAAAGACATCGGGTAAGGTCATGGGCTTTGCGGCATGAATACGTTTTAATAATTCATCCTTTTCAGTCGTATATTGGTCAAACAAAGTTCCGGAAATCTCATTATTTGAAAGACCAAACAAATTGATGATTCCTACTCTGCCGGCTAAACTCTCCGATACATTTTTCATCATGCGAAACATCTGAGAACCTGTGAGCCAGAAGTCACCGGAATTTTTATGCCGGTCAACATACATTTTAATATATGGAAATAATTCCGGCGCATATTGAATTTCGTCTATAATAACGGGAGGGCTATACCGCTCTAAAAAGGAGGGAGGTTCATTTTTCGCAAATAATCTATCAGCAGGGTCATCTAATGTGACGTATTTCCGGTTAGATTCACTCAGTCTGTTTAACAGCGTTGTTTTCCCCGACTGTCTTGGCCCAGTAAGCATGAGGACAGGGAAGGTATTGCTTATATTCAAAATGGTATCCTCAATTTTACGCTTAATGTACATATAACTCCACCTCGTTTTAGGCAAATCTAAAATATAAATTTATATTAGCATAAACAATTATGAGTGTCAACATGGACTGGGAAATTTATACGTCAAAAAAATTAATTGAGCATAGGCTTTAAGATGCTTCTTATTAAGCTTTTAACATGTTAATCTCCGCATAATAGTCCACCTCACAATCTAAATCTCTTTTGCGCAATATTCCCTTCAGATGTTCATCCGCAATTTTTCTGTAGTATAATGTATTTATGCAACAACTAATTTGGAGGTATGTTTTTTTTGAGAGATAAAATATTAAATAAAGTTATTGAATGGGCAAATGCTGAAAATAGCATTAAAGTAGCAATATTAGAGGGTTCACTTGTTGGAAGTAAAAAATATATAGATGAACTTTCTGATATTGATATTAATTTGTTTTGCAAATCGTATACTCGATTTTTAAATGATGACTCCTGGATATCTAAAATAGCTGATGTTTTAGTATATATTCCTGAAAAATTTGAATTTGTGAACAAAACTGTCTACACTCGCTTAGCTATTTTTCAAAATGGAGTCAAAATAGATTTCTCTTTTTGGACTTTAGATATGTTAGAGGACATTAAAAATAACACTGTGCCATATTATCAATACGGTTACAAAGTTCTTTTGGATAAAAACAATCTTTCAAACAGTTTGCCTAAGCGAATAAGAAGCTACGTAAAACCTAACCCCAGTAATGAAGAATACTTAACTTTAGTAAATGAGTTTTGGTTTGAGATTCACTATGTAGCAAAATATTTAAAACGTAATGAGCTTTGGTCGGCAAAAATCATAGACTTTGGAATAAAGGAAAATTATTTGCTTAAAATGCTTGAATGGTATGAGCTTACTAAACATAATTGGAATTATAATACTTTCTATAATGGTAAGCATATACATCAATGGTTGGACAAGCAAATATACCAGATTTTATGTAAGGTATTTACTGGATTTGATACTAATCAGAATTGGAATTCTTTATTTATAATGATAGAGCTGTTTAGGGATTTGGCACTTAAAGTTGCGAGGCATTTACAATATGAATATCCAATTGAAGTTGATAAGAATATGAGTAACTTAATAAAAAGAATATTTGAAATGGATATATAAAAATTTATATGAAAGGATGTCGTGTAGAATGAAAAGTTATAAAAAAGAATTATGGTTTGAGACCAAAAATAGAAGAGAATTTATAAATATTACTCTTCAAATAGAGGATTGCCTTAAATCTAGTGGAATAAGAGAGGGGCTTTTACTTTGTAATGCAATGCATATAACAGCAAGTGTGTTTATAAATGATGATGAAAAGGGATTACATAAAGATTTTGAAGTGTTTCTAGAAAAACTTGCTCCTGAAAAGCCTTACGAGCAATATTTGCATAACGGTTATGAGGATAATGCAGATGCTCACTTAAAAAGAACTATAATGGGACGGGAAGTTGTGGTGGCAGTTACTGAAGGCAAGTTGGATTTTGGACCTTGGGAACAAATCTTTTATGGAGAGTTTGACGGAAAAAGGAAAAAACGAGTATTGGTAAAGATTATAGGAGAGTAAAAAAATAAGAGGAGGCAAAAAATTGCTTTTAAATAATACAGAATATATTAACATTTTATCAGATGTAAAAGACAGAATAAAATCTGCACAATATAAAGTTGTGTTAGGTGCAAATAAAGAAATAAAAACAACAAATTCCTTTATTCAAAAAACATTTTCATATCTTTCCAGCTTTTTTCGAGAAGTGCCATATATTTTTTGTAAAATAATTGGCTGTGTTGCATTTCCCATTTAGCCAATTCAAGGAAAAATTCTTTCACATTAGGGGTTTCTATACTTTCAGCTGCTTTTACGTAGAAATGTTTGAAGTCAGTTTCTATTAAATAAGCCATCCGAATAATTGAGATATCTGTTGTTTGAGTATCCAATTCAGCAGCATAGGTATCAGAATTATCTGCTAAAATATGAGGATCTATGGCCTTATTTTTATCATCAACAACCCATGAGATAATAAGCAAAGGCTCAGAGTACCCTAGCTGGTCAAACTTTTCTTTCAGAATATTAAAGTGTTGTTTTTCAATCTTAGCAAGCTCCGTAAAAAGCTTCTTTGTTTCCTCTGAAACAGCCTTCTCACTATAAAATTCATAAAAATCTTCCGCATCCTTTTCCATTCTCATAGCAAACTCTAAAATCTGTTTTATATTACCCATATATTCACTCCTCCGTTTCTGAATCATCAACTTTATTATACATAAAATCATATAAAAACTAAAGAAAAATTTCAGCAGTGCTGAGAGAAATATTCATCTGCTTTTTGTTCTTATTTTATATAGGGTTGAAGGTTTAAATCCCTATATAAACGCTATAATGTTAAAAATAAACTGTTAATAAATAATAAAAATGACTTCATATTGACATAACTGCTGAGCTTAACTCAATCTTCGGTTTAGCTTCTTGATTAACTGATATTCTAGTTTCCTGATTTATTAATATTTTAGTTTCCGTTTTTTGGGGCAAATTAGTAATTGCGATGCTGGCTGAAGGTTTTAAAGGGCGAACCTCTAATATTGATAAATTTATATCAGTAATAAATTTTTTTACTTTGTTTTCGACATTGATAGTTCTTGAGGGCAATACACTTTCAAGATATTCAAAATCATGTTGATTTACAATAAATAAGGTATAAAGTTTAATTATATCAGCTTTTAAACTTTCAAAATTAATTTTTTGTTGTAATGATAAACTAATTTTTAGCTCTTCCATCTTATCTTCAATTTTATCTAAAGTACATTCTAATCTATTTATTGGATTTATTATGTATTCTATTTGAGACTTTTTTTGTTTATTATGAGCTTCTTCAATATTTTTAACATTATTATCCTCTAAAATATGTGCAACGTAGTTACTAACAACCCCAAAACATGAACCTAAAATAGTTGAAATGATAATACCTTCAGTTGTACTAGAAAATGGTCCAATTCCAGGAGCTGTTAGGCACATGCCAGCAGTAAGACCAATTGTACTACCAAGTACAAGACACAAAGCCATTCGGCGACGTTTAAACGCATCAAAAATACTCCTACAAAACATTAATAAAATACCTCATTTTTTATTAGAATAATACTATAATATTTATATGTAGTATTATTCTAAAAGTGTGCGTAACGGGAGGCTATACTAAATTAAAAATAGTTTATTAAAAATATTTAATTATTACCGATATTAATAATGAAATTAAGAATATTTAAAATAAACATATTGGGGAAAAGGATGGTATTTATATGTTTAATAATCAATATAGACCAATTTTGATGCCAACAAAAGTATATAATGAAACCTTTGCGGGAGTGACATATCATTTAGACGGTGAACTAGTGCCAGTATTAACTGTTGAACTTGCGCCAAAACAGAAAATTTTCTTTGAGCACCATATATTACTTTGGAAAAATACAACTGTTAATATAGGAATAAGATCTATGAAAAGAATTGTTAGGCGTTTAATATCTGGTATGCAAATATTTATATCTGAAGCTGAAGGTCCAGGTCAAATAGCCTTTAGTCGTGATGGAGCAGGTCAAGTATTTGGTATTCATATGAAGCAAGGAGAAGAGTTACATGTTAGAGAACATCAATTTTTAGCTGCAACAGATAATATCGAGTACAGTTTCAAACGTATTAGAGGAATATCAAATATGCTTTTTGGAAATGCGGGATTCTTTATCGATAGATTTTACTGTACAAAGGGAGAAGGTATTTTGTGGTTACACGGTTATGGAAATGTATTTGAAAAAAATTTGACGTCAGGAGAAAAGATTGATATTGAACCTGGAAGTTGGCTTTATAAAGAACCAAGTGTCGATATGAAAACAAATATTCAAGGAATCACTGTAGGAATATTGGCAGGAACTAATATTTTAATGAACCGTTTCATAGGTCCGGGCAAAGTTGGAATTCAATCGATGTACTTTCATTTACAAACAAATGAGAAAGAAGATAAAGAGACCCAAGATAAATGAGTCTTTAATCATGCCTTAACGATTTATTTCGAAATATGCTATTTTTTGTTTCCTCAGAAAATAGAAGTAACTAAAAGTACTAAGGTTAACCCTATTAGAATGGCTATAGCAGTCCAACCGATAATATTCCCTAATTTTTTATTCACATATTCACCCATTACATCTTTGTTATTAATAATAAGCATCATACAGACAAGAACGATGGGAAGCATTACTCCATTTATTACTTGTGACCAGAATGATATTGCAATGAGCGGAGCATTTGGTATAAGTATTATTCCTGCGCCTATAATAATTATTGAAGTATATAGCCAATAAAACTGAGGAGCATCCTTCCATTTTTTATCTATTCCTGCTTCAAATCCGAATGCTTCGCATACATAAAACGCAGTAGCTACGGGTAAGATTACTGCTGAAAATATCGCGGCAATAAATAACCCAAATGCGAAAACTCCCGAAGCAAGTTTTCCTGCAAGGGGTTGCAACGCCGCAGCTGCATCACTTGCATCTTTGATCTGGGTTGATTGATTATTTGTATATAATGTTGAAGCACATGCAACAATAATAAAGAATGCAACTACGACCGTCGCGATGCATCCAATAATTACATCCCATAATAAAAATTTATAATCATTAATTTTTAAACCTTTTTCAATAACTGAAGATTGCATATAAAATTGCATCCAAGGAGCTATTGTTGTTCCAATAAGTCCTATAACAGTAGAAATATACTGAAAATCAAATTGTATAGATGGTTTAATAATTGAAGTTCCTATCTCGCCCCAGTTTGGATGTCCTAAAACACCTGATACAATATATATAAGTAATGCAGCGCTAAAAAAAAGAAATATTTTTTCTGCAGTGCGATATGTTCCGATTACTACAAGAGTCCATATAGCTATTGCAACAAAAGGCACTGAAATATATTTCGTTATACCAAAGATTTGCATACTTCCCGCCACTCCTGTAAATTCTGTAGCTGTATTGAGTATATCAGCAGATAATAAACAAATAAAAACGAAAAATGTTAATTTTACACCTGCATTTTCCCGTATTAGATCAGCGAGACCTTTCCCTGTTACAATTCCCATCCGGGCATTCATTTCTTGAACTATATAAAGAACAATAAAGGCAGGTATGAGTGTCCAAATAAGCTTATATCCATAACTTGCACCTGCAATAGAATAAGTGGTAATTCCTCCAACATCATTATCTACACTACCGGTTATTATTCCTGGTCCTAAAACTGCTAAAAACAATAAGAAATTCTTTATAAACCTCGATTTTCGAGTTCTTTTTATTAACATCGCCGAGACTCCCCCCCTTCCCCCTTTTTTAAGTCTTCTTGCGGTTGCTTTTCAAAAGGTTATGGACAACATCATTTATTATAACCATTCCCATTAACATCTTTTCTCTATTAACAACAGGAACAGCAAGCAGACTGTATTTCGAAATAATTTCATTTAAAGAATCGATATCATCATCGTCATAAACATAAACTACACTTTTATTCATAATATGGTGTACTTTGTCTTCTAATTCAGATATAATTAGGTCTCTTAATGAGATAGTAGCAATAAGTTTACCCTTATCGTTTACAACATAAAGATAATAGATTGTGTCAGCTTCAGGTTTTGATCTTCTTAATTCTTTTGTAACATTAGATACAGTATCATTTTGATCAAAACATACATAATCAGTTGTCATTATACTTCCAACTGAATCTTCAGAATATTCCATTAATTCTCTGATTTCCTGCGAGACGGTATCTTCCATTTCATTCAAAAGCTCTTCTGCTGCTTCTTCGTTTAGTTCGTCTAAAATATCAGCAACCTCATCTGCGGGCATTTTTTTCAGCAAATCAGCGGCTTTTTCAACTGAAAGATGTTGAATTAAGCTAACTTGAGCATTTGGTTCAAGTTCTTCTAATACGTCAGCAGCTTTTTCATCATCTAATGAAGAAAAGACAGCAAATCGCATATTTTTATCCATTTCCTCAATAATATCTGCTAAGTCTGATGGATGTAATTTAAATAAGTTTGAGTTTTCTTTTGACAACTTTATCTCGTGTCCAGAATTAACGTTTTCTACTTCGTCCCAAAGAATATGATTGCTTGGAAAACTTATACCAAGAAATTTAAATAATATTTTTAAAGGTTTAGCAACGCCAAGTCTTCTTAAAAACCCTTCGAATCCAACGTCAACTGCAACAAGATACGTTCCGGTTGATAAGACAGCAAGCTTTAGATCATTTACCCTAACTAATTTTCTGCCATTTATATCAACAATTTGCTTATCTAAAACATTTTTTCTTAGATAAAATATTTTTTCTTTATCAATATTAAATGGTTTTATAGTAGAACATTTAAAAATATACTGCCCTTTTAATTTTTCAACTTTGAACTTTGAATAATCAACTATTTCTATACCATTTTTATTTTTTAAACAAACAGCAACTATCTTAGGTCTTATTAAATCAGTTTCTACTATTAAATCTTTAATTTTGCCTATAGGCTTACCTCCAGAAGAATAAACTCTATTTCCAATTACCCGACTTAGAAAATAAGTTGATGCTAATGCCATATTCATCCCTCCTTATATTATTCTGAAGTATATTTTAAAAGGAATAACAATGTCAAGTTAAAGATTGTTCTAGATTATGGGACATCTGGAGTTGCCTGAATTTACCTGAATTTTCATATTTTGATTGTTTATTTATATAATACATGATAAAATAAGCATAAATAATATGTAAAAAATTAAGAAAGAAAAGGAATTGGAAGATGGAAAATTTAGTTTTTAAGGATTTAGAACTTTCCAAAGAAGTTCAAAAAGCAATTATGGAAATGGGTTTTGAGGAGGCAACTCCGATACAGTCAAAAGCAATACCTCACATAATGAATAAGAGTGATGTGATTGGCTTAGCCCAGACAGGCACAGGAAAGACTTGTGCTTTTGGAATTCCAGCAATAGAAATGATTGATACGAGTAATGAAAAGGTGCAAGTATTAATATTATGTCCTACAAGAGAACTTGCGATACAGATAACTGAGGAGCTAAAAAATGTATCAAAATATAAGACTGGAGTTAAGTTACTGCCCATTTATGGGGGGCAACAGATTGACCGCCAAATTATAGCTTTGAAAAGACATCCTCAAATAATTATTGGCACTCCTGGCAGAATCATGGATCATATGAGGCGTAATACTCTTAAGTTTGTGAATTTAAAGATGATTATACTTGATGAAGCTGACGAAATGCTAAATATGGGGTTTAGAGAAGATATAGATACAATATTAGAAAAAGTACCAACGGAGCGCCAGACACTTCTGTTTTCTGCTACTATGTCTCCTGAAATTAAAGAATTGACTACAAAGTATCAAAAGGCACCTATTTTTATTAAAACAAACCATAAAGAGGTTACTGTTGCCAATATAGAGCAGTATTATATTGAAATACGGGAAGCAGCTAAACTAGATGTCTTGACGAGGATTATTGACGCAAACAGTATTAAGCTTTCGCTAGTGTTTTGCAAAACCAAAAAACGTGTTGATGAGCTTTGTGGGAATCTGCAGATGAGGGGATATGTTGCAGAAGCACTACATGGAGATATGCGTCAGAACCAGAGAGATCTAGTTATGGGGAAATTTAGAAAAGGGAAAATCGATATACTGATAGCAACAGATGTTGCGGCACGTGGAATTGATGTTGATAATATCGAAGCTGTTTTCAATTTCGATATACCAAACGATGAAGAATATTATGTCCATAGAATCGGAAGAACAGGTAGAGCTGGAAAGAGTGGCATAGCTTATACTTTTGTATCTGGACGTGAGATTTATAAATTAAAAGAAATACAAAAGTATACAAAATCAAACATAACTCCACTAAAACCACCTTCTGTTGAAGACGTTGAAGATAATAAAATAAATGTAGTTCTCGATAAAATTAAAAGTTTATATTAGAGAAGATCATCTTTCAAAATATGCTAGACATATTGAAAAGATATTAGAGGATGAAAATTTTTTAAATAAGGATCAGAACTATTTAACAGCACTTGATGTAGCTTCTGCTTTGCTAAAAATGATTATATTCCAAAATGATACAAGCGAAACTATTATTGAAGAGACGTTTGAAAATACAGGTGCCAAAGTAGGTATGATAAGGTTTTTTATAAACACTGGAAATAAAAAAGGGGTATCTCCACGGGACGTTGTTGATTGTATTATAAATAATACTGCAATCGCTCTAAAAGTAGAATTGGCTCAATCGATATTTTTGATGACTTCTGCTTTGTAGAAGTACCAGAGCAACATACAAAAGAGATGTTGTTATTGAAAGATTGTAAAATTAAAGGTAAAAAAATTAATATTGAAAAAGCAAAAGGAAAGTAGGATACACAAAGGAAGTGTATTAGTTTGAAATTAGAAATTCAAAGATGTCTAATTAATATAACTGGAATAGTTCAAGGCGTTGGCTTTAGACCGTTCGTATACAGAAAAGCACTTTCTTATAAGATTTTTGGATGGGTTAGGAATGACTCAAATGGAATCGAAATCGATGTTGAAGGTAATAAATATAATGTGACCGCTTTTATAGAAAGCTTAAGTAAAGATACGCCACCACATGCATACATAAAAGAAATCTCTTGTAAGAATCTAGATCCAGTAGGATACAGTGATTTCAAAATTATCGAAAGCCTTTCCAATAATACGACTGAGACCTACGTTTCACCTGATATCTCGATATGCAATGACTGTCTAAACGAATTGTACGATTTTAAAGACATAAGAAATAGGTATCCCTTTATAAATTGTACAAACTGCGGACCAAGGTTTACTATTACATATAAAACTCCTTATGACAGGATAAACACAACTATGAGGAAGTTTAAAATGTGCAGTAAGTGTGAAGCAGAGTATAATGACCCTTGTAGCAGGAGATTTCATGCCGAACCGATTTCATGCCATAAATGCGGACCTGTAGTATATTTGCTGGATCATACAGGAACCAAACTTAAATGTCTTAATGCTATATCAGAAACAATTAGTTTACTAAAACAGGGCAAGATTATTGCGATCAAAGGCTTAGGTGGATTTCATTTGGCATGTAATGCGTTTAATTTTACAAGTGTTTTAAGTTTGAGAAAAAGAAAAAATCGAGATTTTAAACCCTTTGCTTTGATGGTTAAAGGGATTGATAGTGCAGAAAAACACTGTTATATTTTCGATAAAGAGAAAGAAATATTATTAAGCTCCAAGAAACCTATTGTTTTACTAAAGAAAAGGGCTGATTCTAAAATAAGATTGCCAGCTAATGATATTGCACCAGACAGTAAATATCTAGGGATTATGCTACCATATACCCCTCTTCATCATTTATTGTTTGATAGTGATATAGATACCCTTATTATGACAAGTGGAAATAAATTTAAGGAGCCTATATGTTTTAAAGATGATGAAGCGATTAGTAAACTTTTTGGTATAGCGGATTACTTTCTTATGCATGATCGTGAGATTCATATAAGAACCGATGACTCTATTGCTTGGGTTATTGATGGAAAAGAGAGCATTATAAGAAGGTCAAGAGGCTATGTCCCATTTCCGATAAAGATTCCAATTAAAGATTGTAAAGACACAGATAGACAAAGACTAAACGGTATTCTTGCCTGTGGAGGAGAATTAAAAAATACATTTTGCCTTATAAAAAATGGGCAGGCCTTTTTAAGCCATCATATTGGAGATCTTGAAAATATTGAAATTCTTAAATCCTTTGAAGATGGAATCTCGCATTTCTTAAAAGTATTTGATTCTAAAATAAACACGGTTGTTTATGACTTGCACCCAGAGTATCTTTCTGCAAAATTTGCATTAGATTACCCTGTAAATCATAGAATTGAAGTACAACATCATCATGCTCATATAGCTTCATGTATGGCAGAGAATGGTTTGGTGGATCCAGTCATAGGTATAGCTTTTGATGGAAGTGGCTTTGGTACTGACGGTCGTATATGGGGAGGAGAGTTTTTCGTAGGGGATTACCTGGGGTTTGAAAGGGTTGCGCATCTGGAAAATGTTAAAATGCCTGGAGGAGATGCATGTATAAAGCATCCATGGAGGATGGCTGTTAGTCATCTTGTAAAAATATTCGGAGAAGACTGGGATAAAGCTAATTTTAAATTTCTAGATAAAATTAATGATTTCGAATTAAATATACTTATTCAGCAAATTAATAAAAATATAAATTCTTATGAAACATCAAGCATGGGTCGATTATTTGATGCAGTATCAGCATTATCAGGATTATGCAATAGTATAGAATTTGAGGGGCAGGCAGCTATAAAACTAGAAAATATTGCAATAATGAATGATATAAAGTCATATTCATTTGGTCTAGATTTCTCTGAGACTAAATCTAGACCAATGATTATAAAAACAGATAACTTGATCAAAACTATTATTAATGATATATTTAATGGCAAAAAGCCTGATGAGATCTCAGGGTGTTTTCATAAAACCATAGCAAAAATGTGTGAGAAGGTATGTGGTTTAGTTAGAAAAAAAAGAGACATTAAAAAAGTCATATTAAGTGGTGGCGTCTTTCAAAATAAAACCTTATTGAATGAAGTCATTTCCTTGCTTAAAGCTAATGAATTTGAAGTATTTATACACCACCTTGTTCCTACAAATGATGGAGGAATATCATTAGGTCAAGCAGCGATTGCGACATGGAAACTATGGGGAAAAATAAAATATGAAAAAAATTATATATAACTTATCTATTGTTCTTGTATCATCAATAGCAATCGTTATCCTTATCTTGAAAGAGAAAGGATTAACATTTTTTGTTGATCAACTGTCTAATCTGAAACTTTTTTGGATTTTTGGATCGATTTTTCTAATGTTTTTATACTGGATCTTTGAGTCATTAGCACTAAGTGTTACAACAAGTTTCTTAAATAAAAAGATTAGCTTTAAAGAATCAATTACCATTACAATGGTAGAACAGCTTTTTAATTCTATTACTCCGTTTTCTTCAGGAGGTCAACCTGCTCAAATAATATATATGTCCAAGAATGGGTTTAATATAGGTAAGGCAAGTTCAATTATTTTATTAAAATTTATTGTATATCAATCTGTATTTACAGTATATTGTTTAATCGTTGTTTTACGGTATTATCATTACTTCTGCTCTAAAATATCAATCCTTTTTACCATAACTTTTTTAGGATTGACTATACATATATCATTGATTCTAATTACATTATTTTTTTCTTTCAATAAGAAAACTGCAAAAAAATCTATGGAGTTTATATTTTTTATTTTAAAGAAAGCTAGTTTCTTTAAGATTAAAGAAGATAGAATATCCGATTTCGAGAATTCTTTGGATAAATTTTATGACAACATTATGTTATTAAAAAATAATCCAAAACTCCTACTTAAAATCTCTGTGTTAGTGTTCTTTCAGCTAACCTCATATTTCTTGATACCTTACTTTATATGCAACAGTCTTGGAGAATACCATCTCAATGTATTTATATTTTTTGCCGCCTCTGTTTTTGTTGCAACTATAATATCAATAGTACCTCTTCCAGGATCAGTCGGAGGCGCAGAAAGTGGATTCTATTTATTTTTTGAACCTCTATTAGATAAAAGTATTGTGATTATTGCAATCCTGGTTTGGAGATTTATTACATATTATTCATGTCTAATCCTCGGAAGCCTTGTCGTTATAATGTCTTCATCAAAAAAGCATCCTTCCTTTAGGGAATAATTTCATATAGCCAAATCTATTCAAAAATCCGATAATTATATAAGAATATTGTTATAAACAACAAATTTAGTATACTGATAGAAATCACCTTATATAAAGTGCAAAACTATAGATATTACCGTTTCCGGAAAAATTATTTAAGCTATTTCTTTAATGCTATATATATAGTTAACTTTCGTTTTTTAGCTAAATATATAATTAACTTATGAGAAAAAAATTAATATTTCAAAAGGGGCGGTTATCATGAATACTGCATATGAATTGAAAAGTAGATGTATTCATATAAGTGAAGAATTTAAAACTATTTTCCAAAAAACCAGTGCATTCTTTAAATCAATACTTGTACCGAATTGCGAGGTTCATAAATACATCAATTTCCAAGTCCTCGAAATATTAAAAAATGATAACTTTTTTAAGCCATATAGACTTTTCAAAAAAAACATAGAGCAAATAAACAATGGAGTTGTATGGGCAGATAAATATTTTAAAAACATTCAACATTTCTACAACCCTTATACTAAAAAGGGTCTTATATGGAAAAAGCATGCACTTTGTTTAGCTAATAAGTATTATAATCAAGCATTAATCAATTGGCACCAAGGAGATATAGCAAATTCAATGTTTTATTTAGGTAGTTCTATTCATCTTGTGCAAGATATGTTCGTTCCACAACATGCTAGCGTGAAAATTCTTGATAATCATAAGAAATATGAAAATTTCGTAAAAAATTCATATCCGAATATTTCTGGTTTCTCTGCGAGTGAAGGTGGATATTATGATATTTACTGTATAGAGGATGCTATAGTTTACTCAGCAAAATATTCTATACGCATATATTCTAAATTAAGCTCCATCTCTGATATAAATAAAAAATTTTTTAGTATAACAAGATTCATATTCCCTAGGGTTCAGAGAACAACGGCTGGTTGCTTTATGATGTTTTACAACGATATAAACACTACGGAAACAACCTACTGCACCTAATTAAAAATTTCTAGCTTTAAAAATAGATTTTATTATTTAGCTGTTACTTAATTCTTTATAGGAATATCTCAGAGACTTTTCAAATTTATTCATTAAGAATTTCTAATTTTTATCATATATTTTCTTATTATAAATAATATACTTTACTAGGTCACTTTCATAATATTTTTGTCCACTTGGATAATATATTCTAAGATTCAGACTGAGTTAAAACTCATTTGAATCAAAAATATTATTAATGACCGTTAGTACATGTTAATACTTGCTTCAATAAAAAAATCATTACTTTAAGCAAGTATAATTATTGTTTAGTAAATTTAATTGTTTGTTTTCGAAATGAGGTTATAAAAATGTATAAAAAACTTCTAAAAGCTGTATTAGTTATTTGTTTTATAAGTACGATTATGTGCTTAATAATTTTCTATGTAAAAAACAAAGAAAGCAGTATGATTAATAATTTAGGTGGAAACAACGATGCAACTAATTCTGAAGCATTATATAACGATTATACTACTCAAGAGATAAATCCTTCAACCAATTTGAAATCTGGGGCTACTGCTTATGTGCCTTGGGAGAATAACGAAGAATTCTTAAGCAATCAATCAAAAAATAAGACATTTACAATGATGGCCGCTTATCGTACAGTATTGCGCGATCCACTTCCTGGGGAAGAAGAAAATGTTCATAAGGCTGCAGCATTACTTTGCGGAACTGTTGTAACTCCTCAAAAAATCTTCTCTCAAAATAATCAAATAGGTCCATATACAACATCGAAGGGTTTTAAAAAAGGGCCTACTTACTTAGGCACAAAACTTACTACAACTATTGGTGGAGGAGTATGCAAGATAGCTTCAACTATATATAATGTAACAATTTTGAGCGACTTATCAGTGATAGAAAGGCATGCCCATAGTATGCCAGTACCTTATGTTCCATATGGCCAGGATGCGACTGTGTCTTATGGTGTAAAAGATTTTAAGTTTAAAAATAATACCAGCTTTCCAATCATGATTTGGGCTCAAGGCATTGAAAATATATTATACATTGCTTTTTATAGTTCAAGTAAGCCACCAGATGTTGAATGGAATCATCAAGTAATTAAATTAATTAAAGCAGGTACAATATACAAATCAAATCCTAAGTTGCCTCCAGGAAATATAAAACTAGTTTTAGAAGGAATGGATGGAGCTATTGTTAAGTCATGGGTTACAATAAAAAATCTAGATGGTACTATTATAGAAAAACAGCTTGGTAAAAGTTTTTATAACCCGATGCCGCATGTTTTTGAAAAAGGTAAATAGAAAATTATTTCTTATTTAGAGGATTATACTCAAAGAAAGGGTTTAATTTATGAAAAAACTATATTTAATATCAATACATAAATGGCTAATTTTTTTCTCTATATTTCCTTTGTTATTTTTCGCAATATGGTTAAGTAGTAATATGATTAAATATAGTCCCTTAAATCTTCTTAATTTTAAAGTTCCAGTTTCAAAGGCATACAATGGTGGAAAACTTGCTATTATAATCGATGATTTCGGGGAAAGCAGACTGGGAGTTCAAAAAATGATGTCAATTAATAAACATTTAACATTTGCAGTCATGCCTTTTTTAAGCTGTTCTAAACAAGATGCACAAACAGCTCATAACAAGGGTTATGAAGTCATACTACATTTACCTATGGAGTCTAATACAGGTAAAAGAAGTTGGATGGGTCCTAGACCTATATTGGCTAATATGGAATGCAATATAGTAAAACAAATAGTAAGAGATTCTTTTGAAAGTGTGCCCTATGCTGTAGGTGCGAATATACACATGGGTTCAAAGGCTAGCGGCAAAGAAAATATTATTTCCAACGTATTAGAGGTTATTAAAGAAAAAGATTTATATTTTGTAGATAGTCAAACTGCTAGGAATCCAGTATCTAAAAAAATTGCAACTGTCATGGGTGTATTATGTTATGAAAGAGATATTTTCATTGATGATATGAAATCAAAAAAAACCATGAAAAAGCAACTACAAAAAGCTATCGCTATCGCCTTGAAGAATAAGAAAGCTATAGCTATAGGTCACGTAGGTCCTGCAGGTGGAGATAAAACAGCAGAAGTTATCTCAGAAATGATACCAGAATTTGAACAAGATAATATCAGCTTAGTTTTTGTATCTGAACTTCAATAACATTATAAGGCACTAGACTATTGCAAAACGTATATCACCTTCTGCAACGACCTGATCGTTAACCTTGGCTAAGACTTTTACTTTACCCATTTTATGTCTAAAAGCTATAAACTCTGACTCTAAAATTAGAGTGTCTCCAGGGACTACTTGTCTTCTGAACTTCATTGATTCTATTCCTGTAAATATACCTACCTTACCCTTGTAAATTTCTAAACTGAGACCTGCTACACATGCGACTTGAGCCAATGCTTCAACAATTAAAACTCCAGGCATAATTGGGTTTTCTGGAAAATGTCCTTGGAAAAACCATTCGTTAGCTGTAACATTTTTTACACCAATAGCTTTTTTACCAGGTTCAAATTCAAGGATTGTATCAATTAATAAGAATGGATATCTGTGTGGTATAATTTTTTGAATCTCGCTACTGTTTAACATTTATATAAGATTTCCTCTCTTTATTCTTTTTGTTTCATTTGTTTACTTAGCTGTGTGAAAATCAGTTTAGCTAATCCTATATTGCTATTCTTTGAAACTACATTCATCAAATTTTCATCCATCATTGATTCGAATATATCTTCAGAAGAATCATGTGGAATTAAATCTGATTTAGATACTGTTGATTTCATTTCTTTATACATTATATTCAAAAAAATGCCCTCAAATTCGTGGCATGCTTTTTTCAATTCTTTCGTATCATTTTTGTTTATCGCATCATTTAAATGCTTCGCAAAATTATTATCTTTCGATGTATCTCTTACCTGTTTAAGTGTAGTATCTATATAATTTTTATTAATATTCGAAACATCCATTATCTATATCACTTCCTAATTAAAATTTTAACCTCTTCTTAGATTATTTGCAAGCCCTAGCATTTCATCTGATGACTGTATAGCTTTTGAATTGACTTCATATGCTCTCTGAGCTACAATCAGTTTAACCATTTCTTCTACAACTTGAACGTTCGAATTCTCAAGATAGCCTTGATTTATTATACTATTTGTTCCTAAATTTGCGTTTGGTACAGGATTACCAGATACAGATGTTTGTGTTAAAAAGTTTTTCCCAACGCTTTCTAAACCTTGTTCATTAACAAATTTTACCACACCAAGGGTTAGTCCCGTTGATGTTACATTTATTGAAGTATTATCAGTATAACTTATTGCGCCATCAGTCCCAATATAAACCTGGTTAACTGTTGCGTCAAAATTAATTGGCTGACCGTTACTATCAAGAACGCTATAGCCATCTGTTGTTTTTAATCCTCTTGTCCCATCAGGGTTTAATGCCATCTTAAAACCACCGTCTCTAGTAAAAAGGATCTGGCTATTTGGCCCCGAAACAGTAAAAAAACCATCCCCTTGAATAGCTAAGTCATACATGTTATCTGTTTTCTCAAGATTCCCTATAGAATAGTTTTTCACCGTAGCCACCGGTATACAGCCGTAACCAACTTGCAATGATACAGGCTTACCAGTTCCGTTTATTGTATACGCTCGACTCAATGTATCATAAAGCGCATCTTTAAATTCTAATCGGTTTTTTTTATATCCAACAGTACTTACATTAGCCAGGTTATTGGATATAACATCTACATTCATTTGCTGTGCTATCATTCCGGAACTTGCGGTCCAAAGTGATCTCATCATAGATTTTGTCCTCCTACAATTCTTTAATCATGCCTTACTTAACTGCACCAACATCATTAACAGCTTTACCTAATATATTATCCTGCTGCTGAATCATCTTTTGATTCGCTTCATACGCACGCATAACTTCAATCATATTGACCATTTCTCTAACTATGTTTACATTTGATTCTTCTAAATAGCCCTGTTGAACTATTCCTGAAAAAGCTTGAGTTTTACTTGAGTTAGTATTTGAAAATAAATTATTTCCATATTTTTCCAACATAGTAGGATCTTGGAATTCTGTAATAAGCATATTCCCAACGCTTTGACCATTTTGAATTATTTCTCCATTATTTGTTACTTCAATAGGTTCTGACCCGATTAATTTAATGGGCCCCTTACTTCCAATAAGAAGATAACCATTTGCTGTATCAACCATTTGATTGTTTGTATTTAGAGTAAAAGACCCATTTCTCGTATAGTAATAATCAGTGACATTCCCTTTATCATCAGGTTTACCAAGCGTAAAAAATGCATTATTTGCATTTGCTATTGCGAAATTAAAATCATTTCCAGTGTTATTTAATTGTCCTTGAGTATAATATGTATATATTTGTCCGATATCAGAACCAAGTACCATATTTCCTACATTGCCAAGAGGGTCTATGCTACTATTATTTAGATCATTTACCCGTCTTGTAAGAACACTTTGAAATCCTTCCCATACAACAGCATCTTTTTTATATGCTGTCGTATTAGCATTAGCTAAATTGTTAGTTATGACATCTAATACTTTCTGATTTGCCAGCATACTCCATGCTGATGTGTATAAGCCTCTAATCATATAAACTCCTAAAAAATAAAATAGTTCCTTCATTATTATTTATCGGGTAAGTATCTCAAAGTCTTAAGCAAAAAAGAAGCACTTCTAATATTCTGAAATTTATGGCAATATTTTTAGGACTAACCTTTATTTAATAGCTATCCGATATAGTAATATGTCAACATATGCTATTAATTAAGGAGGTTATAAGATGGGAAAACTTTATGACGCACGTCAAAAAATCGATCTAACAATCAAAGAAAAAAGTCTTGATCCTATTACTACCAACGGAAAGATAACTCTTCAAACAGGATTTTTACTAGCATTAATTAATGCTTCGACTCCTGATGATGAGGTTAAGTACCAAAGCTTAAAAAAAGTAGTTAAAGAAATATTAAATATTGAAATTTAATTAAGGAGGGAAAAAAATGAGTATTAAGTTTAAAGTTATTATTTCTGTTATATTATTTTTAGCAATAGGTGGAGTAGTAAATATTTTTGTAGCAAATAATTTTTATAAAAATACTATTAATCAAATGCAGCAGCAATCAATTGATATTTCAAAGCAAACATTCAATGGCCTTTTGAATGATAGTATACTTTCAAATCAAGAATTAGATCTTGCAATAATTAATGATCCGAAAGTTCTAGAGCTTTATACAAAAGGTAATAAAGAGGAACTATATGCTTATTTAGAACCATTATATAAAAATCTTAGCGCTGATTTTGGTATTGGGCAGTTTAATTTTATTGACAGTCCGCCTGGATCAAAGATGTTTTTAAGAATGCAACAAAAAGGGAATTCTGGGGATAAGATTAATAGGAATACATATAAAGATGCTGTTAAATCAAAAGGATTTGGATCAGGTCTTGAACTAGGTTCTACTGGATTTTCAGTAAGAGTTGTTCACCCACTAAAAAATAATTCTTCAAGCGCAGGATTTATTGAAATGTCTACAGCGATTGATAATTTTATTTCGGAAATGAAAAGTCAGACTGGTGACGATTATGGTCTTTTGATTGAGAAAAAATATCTTGATCCTAACACATGGGCTACTTCACAGGCATTTAAGAAAACCAGAAATAATTGGAATGACATGAAAGATTCTCTACTTATTGGAAATACAACAAATGATGACGGAATAATAAAGTACGATGGCAATTTAGAGACATTACCTGAATCTGGTTGTGTTCTTGAACAAGTAAATAAAGATGGTCAAATCTATGTAAGAGGACTATTCCCTATTACTGATGCTTCAACGCAGAAAGCTCGGTGCAATTTTTGTACTTCATAATATTACAACTGTTTATAACGAGATGAAGAAATACCAGTTAGAAAGTATTTTATCGATATTGATAATCATGATTTTAGTATGTATTTTAATAATCTTAGCTCTTTCAAAATTAATATTTAAAAGGCTTAACAAAATGATATCAACTGTTACAAGGGTTGTCGGCGAGAATACAAATTAGAGATCACTTCTTCTTCAAACGATGAGGTAGGAAAATTCGAATCCCTTTTTGGAATCATTTAGAAAAGTATTTGTAGATTTACTTGAACAACTTGAAAAAGCAACTCAAGATAAATAATTAAGAAGACGACTAGGAAAGACAAAGTGACGGGTCTTTTGTATGAAGCATTTCATACAAAAGACCCGTCACTTTGTCTTTCCTAGTCGTCTTCTTTAATCCAGTTGTTTTCCTTTAATGATGCTATTTTTTCTTTTAGAAAGCTTAGATCTAAGTCATTTGAGTTATCACAGTACTTTAGTGCCAGTTTATAATTTTCAAGTACCTTATCATAATTCCTTATATAGTACGATTTATTTGATTCCAATTCTAGATACAAGAGTGCTAGTTGGATATAGCATTTATAGTTCTTAGGATATTGTTTTTTCATTTCTAACAAGATGCCTTCAGCTTTTTTATAGTCCTTTAATTGGATATCTATAATACTGAGATTTCGATAAATGTTTTCTTCAGTATATCCAAGTGATAGCAATAATGAGTATTTTTTCAGAGCATCTTTTAAGTATTCTATCTTTCAGATTACTTTCATCTGCATTTATACCTTTTGAATAATATGCCTCTGCCAGCATGTCATTTAAAGCGAAATTGTTTATATCTGAGACTTCTGTAAACGCTTTTTCTAGAATTGATATTTGTTCGTCTAACGCATTTTCAATTATTTTTCGGTTCTTTTTGTACATTTGAGATATCTCTATATATCCTTTAAGTCTTAATTCTGGATCATTCGTATACCTTATGCATTTTTCGATCGCATTGATTGCACCTAAAGTCTCACCACGGTTATTTAGTATTTCTGCTTTTATAATTGTAGATAAATCTTTATAATTTGGATTAAGCTCAAGGTTTGTCAAAGCATCCTCAGCTTTTTTGTCCTCCCCCAATTTGGTATAGCAAAGAGCTATAAATCCTAACGACTCAAGATCATTTGGTTTTGAAACACGAACCTCTTCAAACGCTTGAATAGCATTTTGATAATTACCCTGCTCATATTGAGAATTGCCTAGATTATAATACGATTCTATCTTGTGTCGTTTAAATAGTACAAAAGAAGAATATGTAATAAATGCAGCTAATGCGAATACAAGAATTCCGCTAAATACCCAGACAACTTTTTTAAGGATATCTTTTTTAAAACTTTTATTTAATTTCGCTATACCTTGTAAATCTTTTAAAAGCTTGTTAACCGATTTATATCTGTCATTCGGGTTAATTTTCGTGCATTTTAAAATGATTTGTTCCAAAGCCTTTGATATACTACTATTGATTTTCCGAACAGGTTTTAACTCAAACAGAAGCTCAGATGGATTTTTACCGGTTATCAAGTGATACATTGTAGCACCTAAGCTATAGATATCTGTCCTTGGATCAGTTTGAAACTCACCATATTGTTCGGGTGCAGCATATCCCTTTGTACCAAGGCAAGATGTATCGTTTCGTGATCCGGATTTATATTCTCTGGCAATCCCAAAATCGATCAATTTTACCTCTCCTTTAGTTGTAATAATAATATTGGATGGCTTTATATCACGATAGATTATTGGATGAGGTCTTAGTGTATGAAGGTAATTTAATGCACTACAAAGCTCGGTCGCAATATTTACAACAACATTTTCACTTAAAGTGTGGACTATAACGAGTTCCTTATCTAAAGTAGTTCCATCAAAATAATCTTCAATAATATAAATATGATTAAGATTTTCAATAATATCAAATATTCTGGGAAGAATCGGATGGTTTAGTTTTTTTAGGATGTTTGGTTCAGCCAACAGGTCAATGTTTTTGTTCAAATCCTTATTTATTTCTTTAATTGCCCAAAATGTGTCAAGAGTAATGTGTTTCCCTAGGTATACAGTCCCACTGCCACCAGTCCCTAGGATTTTAATTATTTCATACTTGTTATCAAATGTTTCACCTATCTCCATCTTAAGTCTCCCCCATAAATAATTGTTGATTTAACTATGTTTTATTATAATATATTTACGATATTAAATTTTAAATTAAAGGATGATTAAATTGGAAAATGTTCAAAAGAATGAGGAGTATTTAGTTGAAATAACAGGGTACACTCATGAAGGGTTTGGAGTAGGTCGTATTGACAACTTTACAGTGTTTATTGAAAATGCAATTTGCGGTGAAGTCGTTAATGCAAAGATAATTAAGGTGAATAAAAGCTTTGCGATTGGGAAACTGCTTGAGGTTAGGAGGCAATCAAATAATAGGATTGAACCTAAGTGTAGCGTTTACAAAAAGTGCGGTGGATGTAACATTGCTCACATTGACTATAAAGAGCAACTAAATTATAAGACAAACCTAGTAAAGGATGCTATAAAAAAGATTGGATCTATGAGTAGTATATTGATACACGATACAATCGGGATGGAAGATCCGTTTAGATACAGAAATAAAGCCCAATACCCGATCGCATGTCAAAATAATAATCTTTCTATAGGCTTTTTCGCCAAAAGATCGCATTTAGTTATAGATATCTCAGACTGTCCAGTACAGCATGGTGTTACTGAAAAAATCAGAAGTATCTTAAAAGATCTTATAGCCTCCAAAAAGATAAGCGTTTACAATGAAGAAAATAGGCATGGTCTAATAAGGCATATTGTTGTAAGGGTAGGGTTTAAAACCGATGAAATGATGGTAATCTTCGTTTTAAATGGAAAGTCTTTGCCATTTCAAGATGAATTAATAAAAACACTAACGAGTAATGTACCTAAGATTAAAAGCATTTATATAAATGTAAACAAATCTAATACAAATGTTATCATGGGGGATGAAAACATCAATATATATGGTCAAAAAACAATTACAGATTATATTGATAACTTGAAATTCAGCATTTCCCCAAATTCCTTTTTTCAAATAAACCCTATGCAGACAGAAGTACTATATGAAAAAATACTTGAGTATGCAGATCTATCAGGGACAGAGACTGTTTTTGACCTCTATTGCGGTATAGGAACAATTGCTTTGTTTCTTGCAAAGAAAGCTAAAAAAGTGTACGGGATTGAAATAATTAAAGAAGCGGTACTGGATGCAAAAGAAAACGCAAATCAAAATAGTATAAGCAATGCTGAATTTTTTGAAGGAGATGTTGAAGGATTGGGATTAGATCTATGTGAAAAAGGAATTTTCCCAGATGTTGTGGTGATTGATCCTCCAAGAAAGGGCTGCACCAACGAATTTCTAAATCTACTGTGCAGAATGAATCCAAAAAAGATCATATATGTATCATGCAACCCTGCAACTTTAGCGAGAGATTTACGTAGTTTAAACGAAAATCAATACCATGTGCACGAAATACAACCCGTAGACATGTTTCCGCATACCTCGCACGTTGAGTGTGTTTCGGTGATAGAGAAGAAAGGTCTAAGAATAGCAGGCTCTGGAGGATTTTGGGTGAATTTTGCAAGTGGATTTTCATGTTCCCACAGACAAGATTGACAAGATTTAGAGCATTTTTTTACCCCGGGGGTATACAATTTCGCAAAATGCAAGCAGTTTTCCAAAATATGTAAGCATTTTGCGAAATAGTATACTCCAAATATTGGGAATTTTTACCCCCGAGCTGTTGCTGTTTCCATAGAAGGTTGGAAGCTTTTTTGAAAAATAGAGGGAAAAATATAAGGAAAAAATAGAGGGTTGCATTATATTTAGGGTAATGATAAAATATAAAATATTATTTTTAAGGAGTAACATTGATGTATAGTATTGATATGATACAAATAATTCAACTAGTTTTTGCACTGTTTGTTATTGTTAACATTACATGTTTTTTTTGTATTCTATTTAAAAAACCTAATTTTAATAGAGAAAGAATTAGATTAACATCACACCCAAAATTAAGCATAAAATACAATATTAATTTAAAAATAAGTGATTTTGAATCTTATCACAAATATCATATCTGGCGGTATTATAGATTTACATAGCATATATTTTGTCCATCAGAATTAATTTTATTAAAAAAGGAGAACTTTACAATGGACATTATCTATGGATTTATAATGTATTTATTAAGCAATATTTATAGTTATGTTGGGGATTTAGGGATTACAATCATAATCTTAACAAGTTTGGTTAAAATGCTATTACTTCCTTTGTCTATAAAACAAAAAATAGCCTTCAAAAAGCAACAGGATCTTTTTAAGAAAATCGAGGAAATAAAGGTTAAGTATAAAGATAAAAAAGATACACTTGAATCAGAAATAGCTAAACTTTCTAAAGAAAGCTCAAAAAGTATATTAGGATTTTTCATTCCAATACTTCAATTACCAATTATGTATTCACTTTATAATGTTGTTACTAAAATGCCTATTGAAACTACAAGTATATTAATTCCCTGGCTATCAAGTTTGAAATTACCTGATCCATATTACATAGTACCGATTTTCTCAATAGTAGTGCAGTTAATGCCAAATATAATAACTAGCATAGGTCTACTGAAAACTTTTCAAAATCAAAAGATTTCAGTTGGTCAGATAATAATTACGTCTGTTTTGGGATTTGTATTTTTAGCAAAAGCACCAGTAGTTTTAGGAATTTATTGGATATCTTCAAACTTATTTAACTTTTTTGAGCAACTAGGCTATCAATATTTTTCCAAAAAATACCTATTGAAAACGTATTAATTCTTAATCCTTATAAATATAAAAAGCAAATGAGGGGTTCAAGCCTACAAGCCCTTCGTTGATTTTTGTATTCTTTATTGATATACAACTCCCAAAATATAATCCATTATATTTAGATAATTCCATTTATTCTTCAGTTATTGGCATAGACGATCTCACTAGGCAAGTAACTTAAATTTTATGTTTAAGATTTCGGCATTTGTTAAATCTAAAAACTTCATATATTCTTCAACTGAATAGAATTTTTCATTAAATAACTTTAAAAATTTATCCATATACTCAGCTTTTGTGTAAAGTAAAAATTCCGAAACATCCTTAAATTTTTCTAATACAATATTAATATAATCTATAAAATAGGCACTAGAGACATGGTAATCTGCCAAAATATCTTGTTTAGGAACTCCCACTAAAGACAACAAAATTGCAGATACTATTCCTGTTCGGTCTTTTCCTTCTTGGCAATGAAATAAAACTCCATTATGAGCATTTGCAATTGTTTTCATGATTTTTGACATTGATTCTTTATTACTTGCCATGTCTATGTATGATTGAACAAATTCATCTTCTGTCTTTGGAACCTCTGAACTAACTGACATTTTAAAGTTATAACAATCAAATAAAGAATTCTTAGTTAAGCAGTTAGGACTAAGTTCTGCCATTTTGGGATTTCTTAAATCAATTATTGTAGTTATTTTTAAATCTAACAATAATTTTATATCTTTTTCACTCAAATTATTAAGAGCATCACTTCTGATAACGCTATTATACTTAGTGTAATGTGTACCTATAATAGGGTATCCACCTAAATCTCTTGTATTAAACGTTCCAGTAAAATTATATCTTTTCATTTTGACCTTCCCAATATTATATTCATTAAAGGTTTTTAGTGATTATCTAACTGATCACAAACTTACGTGTCGATGTACTAAGTTCAAAGCATAATCTAATTGGTGGTCTATTCCTTTTGTAAAAAAATCATTGGCATTAGTATCAATTTGTATATCTGGAGCTATACCCTCTTCATTGATAATATTTCCATACAAATCTAAATATCTCCAAGTAGTAAGTTGTAATTTTGTCTTATCAAACAATGTATACACTGTCGCACCATGTGCCAATCCTGCTGTTTTATTACCAATTATTGATATATTTTTATTTGAATATTTTAAAGCTTTTAAAAAAATAAACTCCGCTGAGCTTGCAGTAAATTCATTACATAATATTACTAACTTGTTCCTGTCTAATTTTATGTGTTTATTACCCATAATCTCAATTTTTATAGGAGAATTGAATTCAGAATGATTTCCATTTTCTTTTCTGTTTTGCTTATAACCAATGATTATATTTTCATCAACAAACATAGATGCTATATTTATAGCTGCGTCTATTGAGCCACCTTGATTATATCTTATGTCTATAATTAAAGGATTGTCATTTTTCGTATTTGCCAAAATATTATTAAAATCATTTATTACTTTTTTATTTTTAAAACTCAATATATTTAAATAATCAATATTATTATCAATGATTCTATAATTGCAAAAAGTAAACTGTGTAGAGTTTATATCACCATTTTCTAATATTTTATTTGCATCGTTATGTGATATGGTGTCAGAAACCACCTCATTTTCACTAATTGCTTCAATAAACAACTCACTGCTAAAGTTTCCGTTCAATATTTCATCAATAAAAAATATTTTCTTTGCGCTTTTAGAATTAAAATTAAATTTTTTATATAAATCAGCTTTAATTTTTGCAATAGGAATATGATTTATACTTAATATTTTCATTCCTGGCAGCAGTTTGTTGCTAAAACTACTACTTATATAAAAATCATTGCCTATGCTAATAATCAACATTGGAATAATAACGTTAGTATAATTGGGCAATGGAAATAATATTCGAGTATGTGGATCTTTTAATCTAAGTAGCAGATTATTTAGAAGACTATATAAAGAATAATAATCATTTATTGTTTCAACTTTATCATAATAATCACCTTTTAGTTTTATCCAGTCAATTTGTCTCTCTTCAAATAACGGATATTTATCATCTATAAACTGCCATATATATGTAAAGATCTTATCTTTTACATCATTAACCTTTGGTAAAATTATGCTTGACATATCATTATATCCATCGCAACTTTTATATCTTCAAGTTACAATATTCCATTCCATTCAAATTATTTGTAGCTGACATTTCTATAGCTCTACAATCAAAACAACCATATTTATATGAACATTCTTTACATTTATCTATGTTGTCTTTTGTTAAGCACTTTAAATTATTATAATCACTGGTTTTTAATATAGAGTAAATTTCATCGTTTTTAATGTTGCCTAATACTAAGCCTCTCGACATTATACAAGGAATTATATTTCCGTCTAAAGTCATAGCTAGATTGTTTCCATAACAGTTGTGATATTTTTTAATATATGAATATTTTTGAACATTGCATTTTTGAAAATATTTTTGCTTATTATATAATAAATCTTTGAATTTATCTGAATAATATTCATTGTAAGGAACCGGATATATGTATTCAAGTTTTATCTTTTTATTGCCTGTTAAGTTTTCAAAATATTTGATTGTTTCATCAATTTCACATTCATTTGATCTATTAACTAAAATCATTTGATTAAATACAATTCCACTTTTAATTAAATCTTTTATATTATTAACTATAGTGTCAAAAGCTTGAGATACTCCTGTAATGTTTTTGTATGTTGTATTATTATTTGATAACAGTTGCATATTGAGACTAATATTATATTCTTTAAGAAAACTTTTGATTTCTTCATTTATAAGATACGCATTTGTGTAAATACTTATTTTGTTTATTTTATTGCTTGATATATGTTTTGCAAGCTCTTTTAAAAGATTAAGCTCTAATAATGGTTCACCTCCAATAAATACAATATGGTTACATCCAAGCTTGGCGATCTGAGTTATTGAGCTTCTTATAGTATCCAAATCTATAATATCAGTACTTAATTTCCATCTTTTACATCCGGTTTTTCTAAATAAAGTATTACTATCTTTTGTACAAAAAATACAATCAAAATTACATTTATTGTTTATTTCAATATAGAATGTATTTATCGAATAATTTTCACTTAGTATTTTTTTCATTGTTTGGGACGGCCCAATTTGCAATTTATCAATATAGACTGGTTTACTATAATATGTACCTAAATTCATTGTCTGTAATTTTTTAAGAAAATCATAATCTATATCAGGTATATTATCTAATAGTATATTTTTTTCACACTTTTTTAAGATATTATATTTTTCAATATCTAAAGATATCATATCTCCAGTAAATAAATCATATATACAAGCTTTATTTTTCCCTTCTACCAACTCACAATGAATATTTAGTCTAAAGTAATTTTTCATAAATTATATGGCCTTTCATTTCAAATATTTTAATCTATTATTTATTATAAAATTCTATACTGATGTTTTCAGGTAACATATTGAATGCATCAGGATTTATTTCTAGTATTGAATATACAGTTTTTAACAGTTCAATATTTAGTGCTCGACTATCTTCACATAACTCTTTATTAAACTCAAAACTATCATTTTTATTTAAATGCATATAGCAAATATTACATAATCGATTAAGTGGGCATTCAATACAAGTTTCCTTTATTGCCAAAAAGAATTTTTCTCGTATCTGATTAATTTTATTTATATCAATCCCAGTTTTTATATTTCCAATTGAATGAGATTGGCACATCCTATCACATACATAAAATTCACCTTTAGGATCTACTGCAATTTTACTTCCTGTAGTACAAGATCCATTAAACACATCAGAATATCCTTTATTTCTATGATGAATGTTGTAATACGGCAAAAACATTGTAATTAAGTTATTTGAATTTCTTACACCTTTGATACTATTATCAATAAAATGGTCTTTTATTATTTTTAGTGATTTTGATAAAGCATTTTTATCTTTTTGTTCATACTCTTCTTTAACTGATTCAGATTCATAATAAGAAGTATTATATTTAAATATTTGGCTAAACATTAAATAATATGGTTCAAATAAATTATTGTTTTGTTCAAAAAAATTGAAGACATCACATAAATCTGTATAATTATCATAACAACAATTAAACATTATTGGTTGTATTATATTATTTTTAGCTTTTTCATTTTGTAATTGTGTTATATTCTGAATAACCAAATCAAATGATCCTCTATTATTTGCAAACACTCGATTTCTATTATGATTTTCTTTATTTCCATCCAAGCTAAATGTTACATAAACATTATTATTTATAATTAAATCTGTGATTTCTTCATTCATTATTGTTCCATTGGTCGTTATAAAAAAATTAGCATTAAAATCATTTAACTTACAATACTCAACAACATCTTTAATTAACTTATACTGCATAAATGGCTCCCCACCAAAGAATGATATAGCAGGATCTTTTGTTAAACCATTTCTTTCTCTTTCTTTGTGAAGTTTTATATAATAATCAAGAGCCTGTTTAGCTATATCAAAACTCATACTTGTACTTGAATATGTTTTCATATGTGGATAATTATAGGAATAAATACAATATTTACAACGAATGTTGCAATCCTCAGTAACAATTAGAACCATTTGAGAAAATGGAATTTTATTTATGTATTCTTTATCAACATTCTTTAAACTATCTACAAGTATTGAATCTTTGTAGAAAAAACCATTTTTAATTTTTAATTCAACGTATCTATAGTTAATTTGAGCATCTTGTTCTGAAATATCGAATTTTTGGATTATTTCATTTAATAATATTTCTTTATCAAAGGTGAAATATTTTTCTATTATGTAATTAATTGCCTCATTATGTGGAACAACGACCCCTGAAGCATTATCAAAAACGTATTTATTTCCACTATCTGTTTCGAAAACGAAAGTATTTAGTATCTTCTTTTGCATAAAAACGTCACATCCTATTAAACAAATATTTTATTGGGTAGTTAGTCATAAATCTTTTACAATATATGCTCTAACTGATAATATGTAAGATAAATAAAATAATCCAAGTACTATAAGCGGCAATAAAAATATATAGTTACTATTTAGTATATCTATTATATTTTGATAATTTTTTAGTGGAAGCTTTGATTGTATTATTAGTATAGGTATTATCATATAAACTAATATTTGACATCCAATAAATTTAAAACTTATAAAAAGTATTCAGAAAAAGTCCCATAAATATTATACAAGTTACAAAATGAAGCTAATATATATTTATAATTAAATATATATTGAGGTCTAATCACTGAAACCAGAGTACAAGAAAATATAAGAATTATACTTCCCCAAAGAATACTCTCAATATATCTAGATAAAACGATGTGATCTTTCTTTATAGGCAATGATTTCAAAAACCTATTTGCTTTATCTTTTTCCTCAGCAGCACATATTCGTAATACGAAAATCCAAATATAAAGCAAAGGCGTAAGGCAAATAGCCATATTAATTTGAGTAGTATTGTTAAAACAGGGTACAAAAGATTCAATAAAATAAAAACTAATCCAAAAATTATATATTTTTTATTGAACATTAGATCCTTTTTTATAATATTAAAAATATTGTTTATCATAAATATACATAATCTCCTTATAAATTAAAATAATTGTATAAATGTAGGGAAGAATATAATTATCTTATTTAAGAATCTACTTACATTTAATATACTGCTATAATACTATAATACCTGCTAACCCTACAATAAAGCTGCTCCACCAATAGTGCAAACAACACCTGTAGCGCCCCAACATGCTGGAGTACCCGGTCCTACTTCTTCTTGCTCTACTGCACTATCAATAACATTGAAATTAATTATTTCCATATCGTAACATTCTCCTTTTTGTTAACAAATATTTTATTTCTTCCCTACAATATTTTAAAATTAATATTTTACAAGAGGACATCCATTCTCTTGTCCTAATAGTTTTAACTGAAAGAACATATGTAATTGCACACATTATTCCTGATACTATAAATAATGTGTAATTTTGAAACACTAATTTATAAAAAAGCATATTAAAATAATTTTGAAATTTCGTAACTAAAGCAAATAAAGGAATAAGTAAAAATCCAGCAAATTGACTTAAAAAGAAATTAAACCTAAAAAAAATATATAAAAACAATGACATAAATATTAAAAAATTGCTAAACATAAATATAAGGATCTCAAAGTTTAATAAACTTTTTAATTCAAAATAATCAATTATTCCAACCAACATAATAAATGATAATATTAAAGTAGCTAAGCTTTGAATATACTTTGATGAAACTATATGATTACGTTTAATAGGCAAAGCTTTCAAAAATTTAAATGCATCACTTTTTTCATCATTGTAGCATCCAAAACCAACAAAAAAAATAAATAAATACAAAGGAACTACAAGAAGTAATATAAATAAATTCATTGGATCTGAATTATATTTTATTAAATATAAACTCAAAACAATTACAGTTAAAAACCCTAGAAAAATATATTTTAGATTAAAGGTAATATCTTTAATTATTAATCTTAACATACAGCACTATTCTCCCTTATTACAAACAACAAAATATCATCAAGTGCAGCAGAAGATATTTTACTATCATTTTTTAAATCTTGTGGACAATTAGCCATAAAAATTAGGCAAATTATCAACAATTGCTGTGTTATTTTTGTAAAACTTAAAGTGTTTAATTAGACTATCTGGTACTTTTGTTGCAAATTCTATTTTTTTATAATTTTGTAAAACATTATTTTTTGAATCAATTAGCAATATCTCTCCATTATTTATATAAGTAACATTATTAGCAATTTTCACTATATCTTCTGTAATATGTGATGAAAAAAATATTGTACTTCCTTCTTTGTGAGATATATCTAAAAGAATATTCAATAATTCATCTCTAACAACAGGATCAAGTCCAGAGGTTGGTTCATCTAAAATAAGTAATTCAGGATGATGCGATAAAGCTAGTGCAAGTAAAAATTTCATGCATGTTCCCTTAGATAATTCTTTTATTTTTTTAGATAAATCTAAATTGAATTGTTTAATCAGTTTATTAAATACCGTATCATCCCATTTAAAATAAAACTTTTTAACAAATTTATAAAATATTTAATGCAGAGACATCAGTATATAAGTTAGATTGTTCTCCTATATAACCAATAATTTGTTTAACCGCCTGTTCATTTTTCACATTGTCCATATTGTTTATTAAAATCTGACCTTTATCGAAAGGATGTATTGTAAGTATTGATTTTATTGTTGTACTCTTACCAGCACCATTTGGACCTATAAACCCCATTATGTCGCCTTTTTTTACACTTAGGTTAATATTTTTCAAGCTAAACCTTTTATAACTTTTACATAAACCAGTTATTTGTAACATACTCTTATTTTCCCTCCAAGTAAGTAAAGCATCAAAAAAAACCCTTACTGATTTTATCCGTTTAGGACAGTAAGCGTTTTTATAATTTAACATATATAATCTGAATTTTATGTAAATATTAATACTTAAAGCAATATCTATGTAATACTTTTAGATACTATACTTAACAAACAATATGTTACAATTATTACTAACAAAGCATATCCTAAACATTATTAATCAAATTAATTATTACGTATGAATTATATACAATAAATTTTTATTTTGCAAGCATTAATTTTATATATTAATTTTGTATTTTTACCTAAAATTATTATAAAAATTAGGAAAACTGCTATATTGACAGGCTACATCATAGTGTATATAATTACACATAAACACTACTAGGAGGTTGGAAATAATTGAATATTAAAATATCAAACAAATCTGATTTACCAATATACGAACAACTAAAAATTCAAGTAAAAGAAAAAATATTATGTGGCCAATTAAGTGAGAATCAGTTCCTGCCATCAATTCGGCAGCTTGCTAAAGATTTAGGAGTCAGTGTCATTACAACCTCACGAGCATATAATGATTTAGAACATGAAGGCTTTGTTTCAACTATACAAGGTAAGGGAACATATGTTTTGAGAACAGATAATAATTTGATTAAAGAAGAATATTTAAAACGAATTGAAGAAGCTTTTTCCCAGGCAATAGAATCTGCTAAGGTATGTAAAATAGATGACGAAGAACTAATTTTTATTTTGAAAAATATTATTGAAAACAGTAAATAACTTAGAAAGTATAATTTTTTATACTTTAAACTATTAAAATTCCAGGTAGCTTAGTTTCTTTAAAACCAATCTTCACAGGTATATCTTTAAATATGATATTCTTCAAAGCAGTAAGATTTGCTTCAATCTCCGCTATATACGGTTTCTGATTCAGTTCGAATATTATCATTACTTTCATCTCCGTGCTTCGTATTTATTTGTTTTAACGTATCTATGTTCTTTTTCAGCTGACTTGCCAAGTAATTCTCTATATTATCCATATTATGGCTCATCACCTTTAAAACTTATTATATCACACGCCTATGATTTCTTAATCAATGACGCACGAGAAATTTTTTCAATGCCATGTTTATTTCTAATTTTATCCATAGCTTTGTCAATTTGCTCTTGCTTGTTATTTTTTAACGTGATTCCAATAAAATCAAAGATCGAGATTTGTTTTGCAAAATTATCGTTAAATCCTGAAATGCTTATGCCAATAAGCCTAACTGGCAGTAATTTGTTCCAATTTTCCTCAAGCAATTTACACCCTGTTTTGTATATATCAACTGTAGTATTTGTTTCAGGAATTGTTGATTGTCTTGTTATTGATTTAAAATCTGAATATTTCAAAGTAATCTGAATAGTTCGACCTTTTTTGCCATATTTCCGAGCTGTCATTCCAACATCATCACAAAGCTCCAATAAAACGTTTTTTGCTTTTTCAATATCAGCAATGTCTTCCGGCAGTGTTTCAGCTCTGCCAATAGATTTCATATCACCTGCTGCTCTTGCAGTTACTGGTTCATTATCAAGGCCGTTTGCATTATCGTGTATATTAAGCCCACTTTTTCCGAGAGATTTTAGAATAATGGTTTTGTCATATTGAGCAAGTTCACCAAT
This sequence comes from uncultured Eubacteriales bacterium, assembly GCA_963767415.1. Lineage (GTDB taxonomy): Bacteria > Bacillota > Clostridia > Acetivibrionales > CAVYEU01 > CAVYEU01. The sequence continues at coordinate 5,860 of CAVYEU010000036.1, read as the reverse complement.
AGTCTTTATACCCAAACGATTAAGTTTTTCGGCTGTCTTTCTTCCAATTCCGTACATAGCATCAATATGAAGAGGCCAAAGCTTGGTAGGTATATCTTTTTTCCACAGCTCTGTTATTCCAAGAGGTTTTTTCATTTCTGATGCCATTTTAGACAGAAATTTATTTTCCGATATCCCAATTGAGCACCAAAGTCCCAGATTATCTTTGATATCTGACATTATTTTTTGAGCTGCATTATAGGGCTCCCCAAAAAGACATTCAGTACCTGCCATATCAAGCCAGGCCTCATCTATGCTGTTCTGCTCAATTGTAGGACTGTAATTTGCAAGAAGATTCATTACTTGCTTTGATTTTTCTTCGTAGAATATATGGTCTGGAGGTACAAAGCAAAGTTTCGGGCATAGCTTCAATGCTTCATGAAGAACCATAGCAGTTTTAACTCCATAGGCTCTTGCTTCATAGTTAGCTGCTAAAATAATCCCTGTTCTATTTTTGGGATCACCTGCTACGGCAGAAGGAATTCCAGCAAGTTTAGGATTTCTCGTTATTTCACAACTTATGAAAAATGCATTCATATCGATAAGGAAAATTGTTTTTTGCATTTGTAAAGCCTTTCTTTGTCTGATATTTCCATTTAACATGATACGTTTCCAAACTATGATATCTTTTGTTTATATAATAAGATTTAATTATTATGACTTTTTAAACCTATCCTTTTAAAAGCCATTCTACAGATACGTTCAAAACCTGAGAAAGCGCAAGCACCTCATAATCAGAAACAAATCTATCTCCTGATTCAATCTTTGAAATGGATACCCTATCAATATTAACACCTAAAACAGCAAGTTTGGCGGACAAGTCCTGTTGAGTAATAACTGGATTTGAACTTAAACGAGCCTCTTTTACTCTTTTACCAATAATATTCTTTGAATTATTAAACCAATAAATTTTCATAACTCCTACTTTCTAAAGAAGAACATTTATAAATTGATTATAGTAGGAATTTCTTTTATAATTGTTCTAAAGTAGCACAATTATAATTTATTATGTTAATTAAGGGTGATTTTTATTGGTTTACAGCAAAAATAAGCTAGAAAAAGTAAGAGCATTACTACACAAAGCACTTGAAAGTGGTGATACTAAAAAAATAATGAAATTAAGTAGACGAATGGATTTAGAAGTTTTGAACTATTTCAAACAGACCAAAGGTAAGTATTCTAAATAAATGACTCTTTTAAAAACTTGAGTACATATTTATCGATTTCTCTACTAACGGACAATGCCTTTGATGGCTTGTTTTCCTCTAATGCATTATGCAAATCAATTTTTAATTCTTCTATTGTTTTAAAGTCAGACTCTAATCTCTTATCAAAATTTATAAAATCTGTGTAAACTATTCTTTTCACAATTCAAATCCTCCAAATAGTGCTTTATTAGCACCATTATAGCTTCATTAATTTCTAAAATCAATATTGTAGCAATCTGTATTGTTACAATACTTGGTTTGAAGAGGGAGTTTATGAAGATTTATTATCATAGCGGGTTTAAGAATATTATTGGAAAAAGAGTTAAAGATGCACGCAGAAATTCAAAACCGATACTTAGCCAGTCCGAATTAGCTGCAAAGTTAAATATCATGGGTTATAATTTTTGTAGAACTGCAATTTCTAAGATTGAGTCTGGTGATCGTTTAGTTGCAGATTACGAAGTTGTCGCAATAGCTCAAGCTTTGAAAGTTCAAGTTGAGTGGCTTCTTTTAGGATCAAAAACAGAATCCAAATAACCTACTGAAAAATATTTCAAATGAAAAACCCAACACTCCCTTCCTATTACTCCAATTAAAGGCATTATAACTCTTGAATAATTCTTTGACTTATCAACATAGTCTACTTTCTTTACCCAACCTCTGTTTTTAAACGGATTTTCAACTTTCTACGCTATCAACAAATCTTTAAAATTTACTTTTCATTTCATAATTATCTTCTTTAAACCCTAAATCCCAATTTGACACTATTAAAAAGTGTTCTTTTTTAGAACAATCATATCATTACATATTTCTACAATCAAACAAAAAATACTTTCATTAATGTAATTTGTCGTTTTATTTCCTATCTACAAATAAAGCCATTTTATTGCCTTATAAACTATTTCTTTAAAAAAAAGTGTGCTAATGATGCTACACTATTACCCATATTTTGGCAAATATTGATAATTGGAATATAATGGTTTTTGGCTTTAATTGTAATTTAAAGGTGCTTTTTATATAAGCTTGGCTTCAAATATTCATATATTTACTCGAAACAAGTAACTTTTTTGAAAGGATACTTAAAAGTACGAATGTGAATATACGACTAGCTGAGCTTTTTAAGTAGCCCAACTTCAATAGAGTCAATGTAACACCCCAGTGGGATTAAGTCCAGAAATTCAAGGACTTATCTGGCTATTTTTTTGTCTTTTTTTCCACCAAAAACTTAAAAAGGAGCGATAACAAATGAAAATTAAGTACGAATTTGTAACAGATGAAATTGTAGAAATTGAGGTTCCATATGATATTGGAGAAGTATCAATTGCAATTGATAGAGATATTTTTAATTCAAATCGGAAAGAAACTCGTAGGTACAAAAGTGATATTGATGATTTTGATAAGTATGCATTTTTGATGGATATGAATAGTGATGTTTCTTTTGAAGTAGAAAAAAGATTTGATATTAAAAAAATTAATAATGCAATTCAAAATTTACAGTCACAGCAACGGGAAATAATTAAAAAAATATTTCTCGAAGAAAAATCAACTATTGAAATTTCAAAAGAATTTGGAATTACAAAACAAGCTTGCGCCAAGCGTTTGAAAAAAATTTATAAAAAATTAAAAAAATATTTAATTTAGGGGGTTTACTTTTGGCGTTCTCGTGGCTTATATATGAAGGCATTTTTTGCATCTAAAAAATAATTTTGATTTAGGGGCTGCGAATTTGCCTTTTTCGTGACCTACATATAGAGGCATTTTTTGCCTCTGAAAAATAATTTTAATTTAGGGGGTGCGAATTTGCTTTTCTCGTGGCTTATATATGAAGGCATTTTTTGCTTCTGAAAAATAATTTTAATTTAGGGGCTACGGTTTTGCCTTTTTCGTGACCTATATATGAAGGCTTTTTTAACACATAAGAAAGGAGTTGATGAAGATTGGAAACTAGAATCAAGTGCCCACATTGTTCTAAGCGATTATTTGATATCAAATCAAAAACAATTGGTGAAATTGAAATTAAGTGTTCCCAGTGCAAGAAAGTAGTTCTTTTAAAATTCAAATAAAACAATACATACCGAGCAACGGAGCCATACGAGTTACCAAATAGCCGGATGAAGCTAAGAGATTAGCTATCATTCGGCTATTTTTTTTACTTCAAAAAAACAAAGGAGCGATGAATAATGGACAGATTTATCAGAATTGGCAATGAGTTAATACAAGTCACTGAAGAGGTTTATACGGAATATTACAAGATGTCAAGGCGTGAAAGGTTTATGGCAAATGATATTAAGATAGGACGTATTGATATTGAAAATTGTAAAGTTACTTTTATCCCAAGTAAAGAAGATTCTATAGAACGCTTAATTGATCAAGGAATGGATTTTGAAGAAGAGCAGATGACGGATGAGATCATTTGCAACAAGGCAATGCTTTTTATTTTGCAAGAAGCAATGGAAGAACTAAATCGTGAACAGCAAGAAATAATTCAATCAATTTATTATAACAAGCTTACAGTAAGAGACGTTGCAGCAAACCAAAATGTATCTCATGTAGCTATTATTAAGCGACATAAAAAGATTTTAGAAAAATTAAAAAAATATTTTTATAAATTTGGTTACCAAAACACCTTTCTCGTTGGCTAATAAGTGAAAGGATTTTTTATCAAAAATTAGGAGGTGATGAAAATGTTAGATCCCAAATTGCAAGATGAAATGGTTGGTGTCCTTACAGCAATAAGTATTGTATCCAAAAAGCTAGCACGCAAGTTGTTAGAACTAGATGAAAACAAAGCTATGGATGGCATGTCAGCTGAAGATGAAGTGAATCTGAAAAATTTGAGGAGGTGATCGAAATGTTGAAACATCAAGTTGTAATCAGTGTTAATAACGGAAAGAAAGCAGTGATAACTAGAGGGAAGCTTTCCTTACGAGAGCGATTTATGAACTTCTTGTTTGGAAAACAAAAAACAATGTTTGTGGTAGTGCCTAGTGAAACAGTTGAATCAGTTGCAATTAGAGAATGTGTTTCAGGTCAAAAAGAAGGAGGAGAAAATCAAGATGCATGCTGAGTATATTGACGGTAAGATCTTAATTTTTGAAAGTTACATTCATAAAGAAACTATTAAAGAAATTTCGGGACGGATTTGGGATGTTGAAAATAAGGCTTGGATAATTCCATGTAGCAAGGATAATTTGTACTTTTTGCAAATGATTGGCTGCAAACTTGATGATGAGCTAGTAAAAAAGGCACATGAAGAACAACAAACAAAAGGGGTTAGAGATAAACATGTTATTGCATTAGAACCAATGCCTATAAAAGCTAGTCCGTATTCTCATCAAGTTGAAGCTTATAACAGAGCATGTAGTTCAATGGGAATATTCAAACGAGCTAATAGCAAATAGAAGAGAGGTGATGGAAATGTCAAAAGAAGAAGCTGAATCAAGAGGTCTTGCTCTTTTGATGGAATAGTTATGGGATGTGGCAAAGGTATAACTACTATTGCTATTACAGGAAGGGCTTATCTTAACTGCTTAATAACCAAACTTTTGATAATTGCCCCAAAATCCATAGTCGCTGTGTGGGAAGAGGAATTTTCAAAGTTTGCAGACTTCCCCTATTCCCTATCAATTTTAGTAGGAAGCAGTGATAAAAAGAGACAGCAGTTGAGAGTATTACCTACAGATGGTCTCCAGGTAGTGGTAGTAAACTACGATAGTGTTCCATTGATTGAAGAGGGGGTAATTGCCTGGAAGCCCGACTTTATTGTGGCAGATGAAAGTACTAGAATTAAGAATCCTAACGCAAAAACAAGTAAGTCTGTACACAAAATTGCAAAAATTTGTAGATACAGAATGATTTTGACTGGTTCTCCGATAACTCAGAATCCCTTAGATTTATACAGTCAATACAGGATGCTTGATGAAAGAATTTTTGGAACTTCGTTTTATGCTTTTAAGAATTACTACGCTGTACTTGGTGAATATAACCAACCTATTGGTTACAAGAATATGCGTGAATTAATTAAAAAGGCTCATTCCATAGCTTACAGAGTAACAAAAGCAGATGCTCTGGATTTGCCGGATACTATTGATGAAATACGCCCGGTAGTTTTGGAAGATAAAACAACGAAACTTTACAAACAATTTGTAAAAGATTCGTACATGGAGCTTTCAAATTATAAGTGGGTCAAATACTTAATAATGCCTAATCTTAATTTACAACAATACCTGCCTGGAAATACTGCCCCTATGATAGAAGGAATAACATTAGTGTTCTCGATATGTGTGTTAGGAGTTTATTTTGTACTATTTAGCGGAGTTTCTTATTTAAGTTTTACAAAGAGGGATTTGTGTTAGATGTATTTGCTATAACTGAACAAATTAATATAAATTTCTTATAAACTTAGTTTACTGTATACCTAGGATGCAGAAAATAAATTTAATAAGTAAGTATTAAAGATTTGTTCATTATTATAGATATTTTATTATTACATGAGGGGATGAGTTAATATGATATTTAAAATTGCTTCATATTTTGGTGTATCTACTATTATTGCTGGTTGGGCGTTTCATCTTTTGATGGCAGGTGTAGCTATAACTACTGTAGTAGGTTCT